>NZ_JAVFVX010000400.1:0-540 GCF_033441795.1 Streptomyces sp. ADMS
TGGGGGATCCGGGCGCGACGCTGGTGCTGGACGACACGCAGGTGATCAAGAAGGGTGACAAGTCCGTAGGGGTCGCCCACCAGCACTGCGGGACGACCGGCGATGTCCGCAACTGCCAGGTCATGGTGATGCTCACCTACGCCGCCGCGCGCGGACATACTTTCTACGACCGGCGTCTGTATCTGCCGCAGTCCTGGACGGGCGATCGTGAGCGGTGCCGGGCGGCCGGGGTCCCCGACGAGGTCGCCTTCGCCACCAAGCCGCACCTGGGCATCGCCATGCTTCAGGCCGCGGTGGCCGACGGGCTGCCGTTCTCCTGGGTTGCCGCGGACGCGGACTACGGCAAGGACCCCGCTCTGAGGTCCTGGCTGCAGGAGCAGAGGATCCGCTACGTGCTCGCGGTGCCCCTCACGCTGCCGGTTCAGGGTCCGCCGGGCAAGCCGTACCTGCCGAAGGTCGCGGCGGCCGGTGACCTGCTGCACTACGCCATCGTGCGCGATCAGTGGGAACGCCGCAGCCAGGGCGAGGGCTCCAAGGGGC
>NZ_JAVFVX010000401.1:0-537 GCF_033441795.1 Streptomyces sp. ADMS
GCTCCCCCTTGGAGCTGGCCGCTTAGAAGATCTCCACAGTCCGAGGGGATTGACATGACCAGCCGCGAACTCACTGCCGAAATGAGGCGCCGACACAGTTCGGAGCCAGGGGCGCGGGACTACCTCGGGCGTCTCCACGCCCTCGGACAGGAGAAACCCGGCTTCCCACCGCAGTGTTCTCCGGGGTCAGGGTTCGACAGGCCAGATGCGGCGCATCAACCGCATCCGGTGCCGACGATGCCGTATGGCGGTGCCGTTCAGGTGCGCTTGGGCGTCGAGCGTGAACCTGTGTATGGCGCCCTCAAGCCGACGACATTCGTCGTGAACTTCCATGGGCCGTCCCTGGAGTCGAGACATGGTGCCTACGTGTTCTGGCGCCGCTGTCAGGAGCATGCACGTCGTTTTGGCGTGTTGAACGATGAGAAGGGCGGCATACGCGAGATCGTCGGGCCCTTCAAGGAACACTAAGGCGGCTGGTTCGTCCAATGAGAGGTGTGCAAGCTGAAGTTGCTGGTCACGGGGCTGGTGTGCGTGGGC
>NZ_JAVFVX010000402.1:0-534 GCF_033441795.1 Streptomyces sp. ADMS
TGATGACGGCCAAACTGGTCGACGACATCACCGACACCCACTCCAACAAGACCCGTGAGTCGATCGGCCAGGGCGTCGCCAACGTCATCACCGGACTCTTCGGCGGTATGGGCGGCTGCGCGATGATCGGCCAGACGATGATCAACGTGAAGACGTCCGGGGCCCGCACCCGCCTGTCGACCTTCCTCTCCGGTGTCTTCCTGCTGCTGCTCGTGGTGGTGTTCGGCCCGGTCGTCTCCGACATCCCGATGGCGGCCCTGGTCGCCGTCATGCTCCTGGTGGCCTTCGCGACCTTCGACTGGCACTCCGTCCAGCCCAAGACCCTCAAGCGCATGCCGGTCGGGGAGACCATCGTCATGGTCGTCACCGTCGCCGCCGTGGTCGTCACCCACAACCTCGCCATCGGCGTCGTGCTCGGCTGCATCGTGGCCATGGTGATCTTCGCCAAGCGTGTCGCCCACCTCGCCGAGGTCTCCGGCGTCGTCGACCCCGACGGCAACCAGGTCGTCTACGCGGTCACCGGCGAGCTGTTCT
>NZ_JAVFVX010000403.1:0-534 GCF_033441795.1 Streptomyces sp. ADMS
TGATGACGGCCAAACTGGTCGACGACATCACCGACACCCACTCCAACAAGACCCGCGAATCGCTCGGCCAGGGCGTCGCCAACATCATCACCGGCTTCTTCGGCGGCATGGGCGGCTGCGCCATGATCGGCCAGACCATGATCAACGTACGGGTCTCAGGGGCCCGCACCCGCCTGTCGACGTTCCTGTCCGGTTCCTTCCTGATGGTGCTGTGCATCGCTTTCGGGCCGATCGTCTCCGACATCCCGATGGCCGCCCTGGTCGCCGTCATGATCATGGTCTCGGTGGCCACCTTCGACTGGCACTCCATCGCCCCGAAGACGGTCAAGCGGATGCCGCTCGGCGAGATGATCGTCATGGTGGTCACGGTCGCGTGCGTGGTGGCCACCCACAACCTCGCCATCGGCGTCGTCGTGGGCTGCATCACCGCCATGGTGATCTTCGCCAAGCGCGTCGCGCACCTGGTCAACGTCACCGGTGTCGTCGACCCCGACGGCAACCAGGTCGTCTACGCGGTCACCGGCGAGCTGTTCT
>NZ_JAVFVX010000404.1:0-531 GCF_033441795.1 Streptomyces sp. ADMS
ACACCCCGCTGCGCGCGGGCAGCGAAGAATACCTGGACTCCGAGAAATACCAACTCCGGCCCAGGCAATGGGAATCGGCAGAGCGCGACGGGCAGTCGATCGCCCCGCTCATCACCGCACTCAACCGGATCAGACGCGATCACCCCGCCTTGCACCGGCTCAGGAATCTGCACTTCCACCGGACCGACAACGACTCGGTGATCGCGTACAGCAAGCGCACGGGCGAGGACACGGTTCTGGTGGTGGTGAACCTCGACCCTCACCACACCCAGGAGGCCACGGTCTCGTTGGACATGCGGCAACTCGGCCTGGCCAAGCCAAAAGACGAACGGCATTCCGTTGCGGTGCATGACGAACTGAGCGGCGAGACCTACCACTGGGGCCGGACCAACTACGTACGTCTGGAGCCAGGCAGGGCGCCCGCGCACGTCTTTCATCTGCTGGGGTACTCGACTGGAGGCCAGTAACACCGTGACCGTCAATGAGCCTGTCCCGGACACCTTCGAGGACACTCCCGCCAAGGACCGGGAC
>NZ_JAVFVX010000405.1:0-529 GCF_033441795.1 Streptomyces sp. ADMS
GTCCCGGTCCTTGGCGGGAGTGTCCTCGAAGGTGTCCGGGACAGGCTCATTGACGATCATATTGTGGGTGACCCTCCGATCTGCGGGGTGGACGGTCGCAGGACGGTCAGGATGTGCGCGGGGCGAGTACCCGGTTCCAGGCGCACATAGTTCGTCCTGCCCCATTGGTAGGTTTCGCCGGTGAGCTCGTCGCGCACCGGCACGGACTCGTGCCGGTCCAGGCCGAGTTGCGGCATGTCCAACGAGACCGTGGCCTCCTGGGTGTGGTGAGGGTCGAGGTTCACGACCACCAGAACCGTGTTCGATCCCCGGCGTTTCGAGTAGACGATCACCGCCTCCTGGTCCGCGTGGTGGAAGTGGAGGTCACGCAGCTGGCGCAGGGCCGGGCTGCGCCGCCGGACCGCGTTGAGCTTGGCTATCAATGGCGCGATGCTACGTCCGTCACGTTCCGCCGACTCCCAGTCGCGGGTACGCAGTTGGTATTTCTCGGAGTCCAGGTATTCTTCGCTGCCCGCGCGCAGCGGGGTGT
>NZ_JAVFVX010000406.1:0-520 GCF_033441795.1 Streptomyces sp. ADMS
AAACGCGACGAGCACACCGACCCCCACCTCGTCGGCAGTTGGGACGGCTTCGCCCCCGACCCCGGCCGCGACACCAGCCCCGACCCCGACCCCAAGGTCACGCTGGCCCGGCTCGCCGCAGCCTTGGACCTGCGGGTCAAGCAGGCCGGGACGAAGGCACCGGCCGAGCACGTCTGGCACTGCTCGGTACGCACCGACCCCGGCGACCGGACCCTGACCGACGCCGAGTGGAACACCGTCGCCCGCCGCCTGGTCCAAGCCGTCAACCTCGCCCCCGAAGGCGACCCGGACGGTTGCCGCTGGGTCGCGGTGCGCCACGCAGACGACCACATCCACATCCTGGCCACCATGGTCCGAGGCGACCTGCGCCGCCCGAGGATGAACTACGACTTCAAGAAGGCCCAGGCCGAATGCCGCCGCATCGAACAGGAGATGGACCTGCGCCAGCTCAAGCCCGGCGACGGCACCGGAGCCAAGACCCCCACCAGCGCCGAGCGCTTCAAAGCCGAGCGCACCGGCC
>NZ_JAVFVX010000407.1:0-518 GCF_033441795.1 Streptomyces sp. ADMS
GTGGACGTGGCGTTCGAGGAGGCGGCCCTGCGCGGAGCGGCCCTCAGGGCCCTGTACGTGTGGCACCCGCCGCTCCTCGGTGTCCTGGACGAGGACGCCGCTGTACGGGAGTGCCGCCGGGTGCTGTCCGAGACGGTCGCGGGCCGGACCGCGAGGTACCCGGGAGTGGAACTGCACCACGAAGTCGTCCTCGGCCACCCGGTGCGGGTCCTGACGGAAGCCTCGGAACACGCGCTGGGCCTGGTCGTGGGAACCCGCGGGCACGGAGGTTTCACGGGCATGCTGCTGGGCTCGGTGAGCCAGGGAGTGCTGCACCACGCCCACTGCCCCGTCATCACGGTCCCGGTGTGAGACGCCGTACGGCGCCATCCCCTGCCCCGTACGGCCCTGGTGGCGCCGGACGGCCCGTTCCACGATGAGAGGGCGCTGCCGCTCAGGGACGGCACGCCGGCCGGACGGCCGCCGAACTCACTGGAGTCCGTGATGGAAGCCTCACGCAAGGCCCTCCGCGCGATCCG
>NZ_JAVFVX010000408.1:0-518 GCF_033441795.1 Streptomyces sp. ADMS
CGGACGAGAAGACCTCCATCCAGGCCCGCTGCCGCTGCCACCCCACCCTCGCCCCCGGCCAGGCCCGCGCCATGCGCGTCAACCACACCTACGGACGCGGCGGCGCCCTGGCCTACCTCGCCGCCTACGACGTCCACCACGCGAAGGTATTCGGCCGCACCGAACCCACCACCGGCATCAACCCGTTCATGAACCTGGTCGCCCAGGTCATGAGCACCGAGCCCTACGCCAGCGCGAAGCGGGTGTTCTGGATCGTCGACAACGGCTCCTCCCACCGCGGGCAGAAAGCTGCCGCCCGACTTACGGCCGCGTTTCCGAACGCGGTGATGGTCCACACCCCGGTCCACGCTTCATGGTTGAACCAGGTGGAGGTCTACTTCTCCGTCGTGCAGCGCAAGGTCGTCTCGCCCAACGACTTCACCGACCTCGCCCAGGTCGGCGACCGGCTCCGGGTATTCGAAGCCCGCTACAACGCCACGGCACAGCCGTTCCAGTGGAAGTTCACCACCTCCGACCTG
>NZ_JAVFVX010000409.1:0-510 GCF_033441795.1 Streptomyces sp. ADMS
ACAGACCCACTGGCCACAAACCTGAAACGGTGACCCGCGAAGTCCGGGCCTAGACGTCCACGGCAACCCGACCGGCAGCCCGCGCCGCTTCTTCTGCGACCTGACCGGCACCGCCCAGCACCGTGACGCGCAGGTCCGCCACGCCCTCACCCGCCTCCTGCACTGGGCCCGTACCTGCGGTGTCAAGGCGGTCGCGGTAGGGGACCTGGACTTCGCCGCCGAGAAGACCCGGGAGAAACACGGCCGCGAAAAGCGCTTCCGGCAGCTGATCTCCGGCATGCCCACCGGCAATCTCCGCGCCCGACTGGCCTCGATGGCGGATCAGACGGGTATCGCGGATATCGCCGTCGACCCGGCCTACACCAGCAGGTGGGGCGCCCACCACTGGCAGAAACCGCTCGCCAGCACGACTCGTAAGACCACTCGCCATGAGGCTGCTGCCGTGGCGATCGGAAGGCGCGCCCAGGGACACCCGATCCGCCGACGGACAACACCGCCCCCTGCTCACCG
>NZ_JAVFVX010000040.1:0-51343 GCF_033441795.1 Streptomyces sp. ADMS
CGGGCACGGGCACGGGCTCCGGGCACGGGCACGGGCTCCGGGCACGGGCACGGGCACGGGCTCCGGGCTCCGGGCACGGGCTCCGGGCACGGGCACGGGCTCCGGGCTCCGGGCTCCGGGCTCGGGCTCCGGACTGGGTGGTCGGGGCTCGGGCTCGGGGCTGGGTGGGCGGGGTGGATTTTTCTCGCCCCCGCCGCCCCTGCCCGTCCCATCCGCGGGGGCTCCGCCTCCGAACCCCTGCTCCTCAAACGCCGGAGGGGCTGAAGCACCGGCCCCTCCGGTTCTCAGTCCAAGTAGCCCCGCAGCTGGTCCGCGAACGCGTGGTCCCTCAGCTTGTTCAACGTCTTGGACTCGATCTGGCGGATGCGCTCCCGCGTGACGCCGAAGATCCGCCCGATCTCCTCCAGCGTCCGCGGCCGCCCGTCCGCCAGTCCGTAACGCAGCTGGACGACCTTGCGTTCCCGCTCCCCCAGCGTCGACAGCACCGCCTCCAGGTGTTCCCTCAGCAGCAGGAACGCCGCCGACTCGACCGGCGATGCGGCATCCCCGTCCTCGATGAGGTCACCCAGCGCCACATCGTCCTCCTCGCCCACCGGCGCGTGCAGCGACACCGGCTCCTGCGCCAGACGGAGCACCTCGCTGACGCGCCCGGGCAGGAGGTCCAGGTGGGCGGCGACCTCTTCTGGGGTCGGCTCGTAGCCGCGTTCCTGGAGCATCCGGCGCTGGACGCGGACGACCCGGTTGATCAGCTCGACCACGTGTACGGGGACGCGGATCGTACGGGCCTGGTCGGCGAGGGCGCGGGACATGGCCTGGCGGATCCACCAGGTCGCGTACGTCGAGAACTTGTAGCCGCGCGCGTAGTCGAACTTCTCGACCGCGCGGATCAGCCCCAGGTTCCCCTCCTGCACGAGGTCGAGCATCGTCAGGCCGCGGCCCACGTACCGTTTCGCCACCGACACCACCAGGCGCAGGTTCGCCTCGATCAGGCGGCGCTTGGCCATACGGCCCATGACGACCAACCGGTCCAGGTCGAGGGCCAGTTGGCTGTCCAGGTCGGAGGCGAGACGCAGTTTCTCCTCGGCGAACAGGCCGGCCTCCACCCGGCGGGCGAGTTCGACCTCCTCGGCTGCGGTGAGCAGCGGGATACGGCCGATCTCGCGCAGGTACTGGCGGAAGAGGTCGGAGGAAGGCCCGCTGGTGTCGGCGCGGGTGGGGGCGCGGAGTCTTTCGACCGGCTCGATGGACTCGATGGACTCGATGGACTCGATCAGCTCGACTGGCTCGACCGGTTCCGCTGTCTCCGCCGCGTCCGCCGCGTCCGCCGCGTCCGCCGCGTCCGCCGGGGGTGTGTCCGGCTCGGGCGGGCTGTCGGGCTCGGCCGTCTCGGGGTGGTGCGCGGCACGGCTCTGCGGAGGAACGGCCGCGATGACCTCGGCGACGCCGGTGACATCCGTGGCGTCCGCGATCTCGGTCTCGGCGTCGGGCTCCGTTGCCGCGGTACTGCTGTCGGTCTGGGTGAGGGTCTGGGTCTGCACGGGGCGACCTCCAGGATGATCGCTGCTGAGGCGTACGGCAGCGGTACTCGGGGGGCGGAGTGGGCGGCCTCGCCGCTGTCCGTCCCGTACGCGTTGAGCGGAACCGCGGGGGTGTCGGACCCGTTGTGGACGGATCGGCCGCGCTCCGAGGACTCAGGCACCGGAACCCAGTGTGGAGTACGACACATCGCCGCCACGAGGGGCGTGCGACGACTTTTTGGGTCCGGTCCGTGACCGCGTGGTTACCGACGCGTCGAACCCGGGTGCTTGTTCGGGGTCCGACCTGGCACGATCGGCCTGACGCGGCCTCAGAGGGCCGCCGCGCCCCGCTCCCGCAGTGCCTGGTCGTACTGCTGGAGTACCCACAGTTCGTTCTGTACGGCGGCCAGTTGGGCCGGGTCGCCGTGGGTGGCCAGGCGGGTGTGGGTGACCTGGACCTCCTGGATACGGCGTTCCACCGCTCTGCGGCGGACCATGACCAGCTGGTCGCTCGCGTACACGTCGTCGACCGTTCTGCGCATGATCGCCTCGACCGCCAGCTCCGTCACCATGGAGCGCACGGTGTTGTCCGGGGCCACCTCACGGACGCGGACCAGGTACTCCTGGGGGTCCTGGACGCCGTACTCCGCGCCGCCCGCTTCCATGATCGCCTGGCGTACGGCCGCGTAGGGGACGGCGGTGAACTCGTCCATGCCGTAGGCGTCGAAGGCCGGGGAGACCAACTCGGGGCGCTGGAGGGCCAGTTTGAGGAGTTCGCGTTCGGTGGCGTAGACCGGGTTGCGGAGGTTCAGGGCGGGGCCCGAGGGGTTCGCTCGCGCGGTCGACTCGTACTGCTGGGTCCTGCCCTGTTGGCCGGTGGGGGCCGGGCCCTTGCCGCCCCGGTCCCGGGCCCAACGGGCCAGCTGGGCAACCCTCTTGACGACGAACTGCGTGTCCAGGATGCCGAGCATGCCGGCGAGCTGGACCGCCACCTCGTGCTGTGCGCCGCTGTTCTTGATGCGGGCCACGATCGGGGCCGCCTCGTCCAGTGCCGCCGCGCGGCCCGCCGGGGTTTCCAGGTCGTAGCGGGCGGCGATCTGGCGCAGGGCGAACTCGAAGAGGGGGGTGCGGGGTTCGGCTAGGTCGGCGACGGCCTGGTCGCCCTTCGCCAGACGCAGATCGCAGGGGTCCATGCCATCGGGCGCGATCGCGATGTAGGTCTCGGCGGCGAACTTCTGGTCGTCCTCGAAGGCGCGCAGCGCCGCCTTCTGGCCGGCCGCGTCGCCGTCGAAGGTGAAGATCACGCGGGCCGAGCCGTTGTCCATCAGCAGCCGGCGGAGGATCTTGATGTGGTCGGTGCCGAAGGCCGTGCCGCAGGTCGCGATCGCTGTCGTGACGCCGGCCAGGTGGCAGGCCATCACGTCCGTGTAGCCCTCGACGACGACCGCGCGGCTCGCCTTCGCGATGTCCTTCTTGGCGAGGTCGATGCCGTACAGGACCTGGGACTTCCGGTAGATCGCCGTGTCCGGTGTGTTCAGGTACTTGGGGCCGTTGTCCGCCTCGTACAGCTTTCGCGCGCCGAAGCCGACGACCTCGCCGCCGATGTCGCGGATCGGCCACATGAGGCGGCCGCGGAAGCGGTCGATGGGGCCTCGGCGGCCTTCCTGGGCGAGGCCGGACAGCAGGAGTTCCTTGTCCGAGAAGCCCTTGCCGCGGAGGTAGCGGGTGAGGTGGTCCCAGCCCTGGGGGCTGTAGCCGACGGAGAAGTGTTCGGCCGCCGACTGGTCGAAGCCTCGCTCGGCGAGGAACTTGCGGCCCGTGTCCGCCTCAGAGCTGGTGGCGAGCTGTTCCATGTACCACTGCGCGGCGATCTTGTGGGCCTCGACCAGGCGGATGCGCTCGCCGCGCTGGTTGGCGGGGTTGTAGCCGCCCTCCTCGTACCGCAGGGTGATGCCGGCCTGGCCTGCCAGGCGCTCGACCGCCTCGGAGAAGGAGAGGTGGTCGACCTTCATCACGAACGTGATGGTGTCGCCGCCTTCCTGGCAGCCGAAGCAGTGGAACAGTCCCTTGCTCGGGCTGACCTGGAAGGACGGTGACTTCTCGTCGTGGAAGGGGCAGAGTCCCTTGAGGTTGCCGCCGCCCGCGTTGCGCAGCTGAAGGTACTCGGACACGACGGCGTCGATCGGGACCGCGTCCCGAACCGCCTTCACGTCCTCGTCGTTGATCCTTCCGGCCACGCAGTGATTCTACGGGGGCGGACCGACAGTGCCGTGACAGTCGCGGGCCCCGCGGCGGCTACGGGACGAGGGTGTCCAGCGGTACGTGCGGGTCCGCCAGTGCCTCCGTGTCCACCTGGGACCGGGAGCGGATGAGCTGCTGGACGGTCTCTGTGACGTCCCACACGTTCACGTTCATCCCGGCCAGGACCCGGCCCTCCTTCACCCAGAAAGCGATGAACTCGCGCTTGCCCGCGTCTCCCCTGATCACCACCTGGTCGTACGAGCCCGGGGGCGCCCAGCCCGAGTACTCCATCCCCATGTCGTACTGGTCGGAGAAGAAATACGGCACGCGGTCGTACGTCGACTCGCGGCCCAGCATCGCGCGTGCCGCCGCCGGCCCGCCGTTGAGGGCGTTGGCCCAGTGCTCGACGCGCAGCCTGGTGTCGAACAGGGCGTGGTGGACGGCGGCCACGTCGCCGGCCGCGTAGATGTCGGGGTCGGAGGTGCGCAGGTGTTCGTCGACCTCGATGCCGCCACCGTACGCACGGTCGGCGAGGGTCAGGCCCGCCGCCTCCGCCAGCGCGGTGCGCGGTGCGGCTCCGATGGCCGCCAGGACGTCGTGGGCCGGGTGCTCCTCGCCGTCGTCCGTACGGGCCGCGAGGACCATGCCGTCCTGGCCGACGATCTCCGTGAGCCGGGCGCCGAAGTGGAAACGGACGCCGTGGTCGCGGTGCAGCTCGGCGAAGACGTTGCCGAGCTCGGGGCCGAGCACCGAGTGCAGCGGGGTCGACTCCGGCTCGACGACGGTCACCTCGGCGCCGTACTCACGGGCCGCCGCCGCGACCTCCAGGCCGATCCAGCCGGCGCCGGCGATCACGATGTGGCCGTTGTCGCGGCCCAGGGCGGCGAGGACGCCCTTGAGCCGCTCGGCGTGGGAGAGGCGGCGCAGGTGGTGGACGCCGGCCAGGTCGGTGCCGGGGATGTCCAGGCGTCGCGGTTCGGCGCCGGTGGCGACGAGCAGTTTGTCGTAGTGGACAAGGGTGCCGTCGTCGCCGAAACGGACCGTCTTCGCCGTACGGTCGATGTCGTCGACGGTCTGGCCGAGGTGGAGTTCGATGTCGTGGCGCGCATACCACGCCGGCTCGTGGACGAAGACGCTGTCGCGCTCCTTCTTGCCGAGGAGGTAGCCCTTGGAGAGCGGGGGCCGCTCGTACGGGTGGTCGCGTTCGTCGCAGATCAGTATCACGCGGCCGGTGAAGCCCTCCGCCCGGAGCGTCTCGGCCGCCTTGGCGCCGGCCAGTCCGCCTCCGACGATGACGAATGTCTGATCCGCGTCGACCACTTCATGCCTCCTCGTAATAACGGGTGCAGCGTGTTGCCGGTGCCGCGTGGTGCTCGTGTCCCGTGTACGGATGCCCCGTGCGGGTGTGCCGTCACATGGGGAGCGTCCCGCACGGAGTGTGATGGGGGAAGAGGGTGTGGCCCGATCAGGCCACGCAGGGTCACATTTGTGTCATATGCGGTCCGCATACGGACCACTACGGGTCATATGCGGCCCTTCAGCCGCGCGTGCAGCGAACGCGCCGACGCGTCGGTGAGGGACGCGATCTGGTCGACGATCACGCGCTTGCGCGCACGGTCGTCCACCGCCTCGTCGAACAGCGCGCGGAACTGGGGGTCCAGGCCGTCCGGGGCGCGGGCGGTGAGTGCCTCGGCCAGTTCGGCGACGACGACGCGCTGGTCGGCGCGGAGCAGTTCCTGTTCGGCGCGCTGCATCACATACCGGTCGGCTACCGCCTTGAGGACCGCGCACTCCAGGCGGGTGGCGCGCGGTACGACCAGCTCCGCCGCGTACCGCGTGAGCCTGCCGCCGCCGTACGCCGCGCGCGTGGCGCCCTCCGCGGCCAGGCAGAAACGGCCGATGAGCTGGCTGGTGGCGTCCTTCAGGCGGGCCTGGGCGACGGCCGTGCCGTCGTAGCCGTGCGGCCACCACTCCTGGTCGAGGAGACGGTCGAGGGCCTCGGCGAGTTCGGCGGGGTCGGTGTCCGCGGGCACGTAACGCCCGGTGGCGACCTGGAAGATCTCCCGACGCTCGGGCCCGGCGTGCAGGCAGTTGGGGTCGACGTGACCGGCGTGCAGACCGTCCTCGACGTCGTGCACCGAGTACGCCACGTCGTCCGACCAGTCCATGACCTGGGCCTCGAAGGTCGTCCGCGTGCCTGGAGCGCCCTGGCGGACCCAGTCGAAGACCGGTCGGTCGTCGTCGTAGACACCGAACTTCGGAGAGGCCGGGTCGGTGGGGTGGGCGCCGCGCGGCCAGGGGTACTTGGTGGCGGCGTCGAGAGTGGCCCGGGTGAGGTTGAGGCCCACGCTGACCAGGTCGCCGGCGGTTGCGGATTCGCCCGTGCCTTCGAGACGTGCACGCCGCACGAAGCGTTTGGGTTCGATCCGGGTGAGGAGGCGGAGGGACTGGGCGTTTCCCTCGAAGCCGCCGCAGTCCGCCGCGAACTCGTTGAGCGCCTGTTCGCCGTTGTGCCCGAAGGGCGGGTGGCCCAGGTCGTGGGAGAGACAGGCCGCCTCGACGAGGTCGGGGTCGCAGCCGAGGGCGGCGCCCAGTTCACGGCCGACCTGGGCGCATTCCAGGGAGTGCGTGAGGCGGGTGCGCGGGGTGGCGTCCCAGACCTGGCTTCGCGTGCCGGGCGTCACCACCTGGGTTTTGGCCGCCAGGCGTCGCAGGGCGGAGGAGTGCAGTACGCGGGCGCGGTCGCGTTGGAAGGCGGTGCGGCCTGGGCGCTTGTCGGGCTCGGCCGCCCAGCGCTCGACTGCCGTCGGGGCGTAGGCGGTGGGGGTGTTGTCGGTGGGTCCGGTGCCGTTCTCGGGGGGTCGGGGGGTGCGGGTGGTGTTGGTGCCTGTGCCTTCCATGGTTCGACAGTAAGCGCAGGTACTGACAATTGGGGCGTCCGAGTCTCGCCTGCGCGTCTGCCGGGACCTGTTCTGCTTGGGGTGCGGGGGCGTTGTGGCTGGTCGCGCAGTGCCTCGCGCCCCTGTTGGCGCGCCCCGAGATCTACGCCAGAGCCAGCGCCGGTTCCGTTGCGGGCCGGGCCGTCAGTACCTCGTCGTAGCGGTGCAGGATCAGGCGGGCCATAGCCGGGTGGGCGCCCAGGGGGGCCGCGGATATCCAGGGGGCGGCCTCGGCGCACTCCGTGGCGAAGCGGCCCGGGGCGGTGAAGTACGAGGCCACGGCGACCCGGTGGCGGCCACGGGCGGCCAGGGCACGTACGGCGTCGGGGACGGTGGGCGCGGCGGTCGTGGCGTACGCGGGTACGACGGGCACGCCCAGGCGTTCGGCGAGGAGCTGGGCGGTGCGGCGGGTGTCGATGTCCGAGTCGGGGTCGCGGGAACCCGCGGCGGCCAGTACGACGGCGCTCGACCGGCGCTCCTCGTCGGTCGTCCGGGGGCGCCAGCCGGCCTCGACGAGGCGGGCGTACAGGGTCTCGACGAGCAGGGGGTGCGGGCCGAGCGGGGTGGCCACGCGCGTGCGTGCCGATGCCGCCGCGGCCATCTCCGGAATGTCCTGCTTGACGTGGTAGCCACGACTGAGCAGCAACGGTACGAGGACGGCCTCGGCGGTGCCGAGTCCCACGAGCGTGTCCGGGAGGAGGGGCGCGTTCAGCTCGATGTGCCCCAGGTGCACGGGCAGGTCGGGGCGGAGCTCCCGGACGCGGTCGGCGAGCGAGAGGACGGTGTTCAGGGCGCGCGGGTCGCGGCTGCCGTGGGCCACGAGGACGAGCGCGGGCGGAGTGGGGCGACGGCTGCCGTCGAGCGGGACGAGGCCGAGCTGGCTGCCGAGCTGGCGGGTGATCCGGTCCATGATGTGCGCCGTACTGTCGAGGTGGGCGCCTCCGGGCGGCTGGGGGCCGGCGGGGCGGAGCGGGCTCTGCGAGGGCTGCTGGGACTCGTCGTGAACAGGGGTCGACGCCGTCATGTACCGATCGTGACGGTACGAGGTTGCCACGCCGTTGCGCGTTAATGACGGGTCTTTTCCGGGGGTTCACGGTGGGGGGCCAGGGGTGTGTGAGGTGGCGTGACCTGGGGTTTACGGAGCCCGGAGTGAAGCGGGTCACGCTGGGGGCGGTGAACCGGGGCGGTTGCGGGGGCGTCTTTCCTGGTCGAAGGCCAGCCGGGGAGGGACTCGTCCGATGAGCAGTCCGAAAGCGCGTGGAACGTGGGTGTCATCCGCGCGTTCGCGGATGCGGGTGCCCCGTACCCGGGTGGGCCAGCGGCGCGCCGTGCAGGTCGCGGGAACCTCACCGTCGTCTCCGGTCCTCCGGGAGGTCCCCGTGCCTGGTGTGTAACGGGGTGCGTTCCGGCGTGTAACACGGGCGCCGCACGCTGGGCGGTATGGAGACCTCCGTGACGCCCACGCACTGCCCGTACTGCGCCCTGCAGTGCGGTATGAACCTCACGCCGGCAGCCGGCGGGGGCGTCACGGTCTCGGAGCGCGTCGACTTTCCGGTGAACCGTGGCGCCCTGTGCGGCAAGGGTCGTACCGCGCCCGCGCTGCTGTCGCCGTCGCTGCGGCTGACCGAGCCGCTCGTCCGGCGGGACGGCGTCCTCGTACCGGCCTCCTGGGAGGAGGCGCTGGACCGCGTCGCCGAGGGACTGACCCGCACGCGTACGGAGCATGGCCCGGACGCGTGCGGTGTCTTCGGCGGGGGCGGGCTGACCAACGAGAAGGCCTACGCGCTGGGCAAGTTCGCACGCGTTGTTCTCGGTACCTCCCAGATCGACTACAACGGGCGTTTCTGCATGTCGTCCGCCGCCGCTGCCGGGAACAAGGCCTTCGGGATCGACCGGGGTCTGCCCTTCCCGATGGAGGACATTCCCAAGACCGGGTGCGTCATCCTCGTCGGCTCCAATCTCGCCGAGACCATGCCGCCCGCCCTCCGCTATCTCACCGAACTCAAGGAGAACGGGGGGACGCTGATCGTCATCGATCCGCGTCGGACCCGTACCGCCGAGCAGGCCGACCTGCATCTCGCGCCACGCCCCGGCACCGATCTCGCCCTCGCGCTGGGCCTGTTGCACCTGGTCGTGTCGCAGGGGCGCACCGACGAGGCGTTCATCGCGGAGCGGACGAGCGGCTGGGAGGAGACGCGGGCGGCGGCGATGGCCCACTGGCCGGAGTACGTGGAGCGGATCACCGGGGTGCCTGTTCCTCAACTGCGGGACGCTGTACGGATGTTCTGCGAGCCCTCCGCCGCCATGGTGCTCACGGCGCGCGGGCCCGAGCAGCAGTCCAAGGGGACGGACACGGTCGGAGCGTGGATCAACCTCTGCCTGGCTACCGGGCGTTCCGGGCGGCCGTACTCCGGATACGGGTGTCTGACCGGGCAGGGCAACGGACAGGGTGGGCGTGAACACGGCCAGAAGGCCGACCAGTTGCCCGGCTACCGCAAGCTGACCGACCCGGAGGCGCGGCGCCATGTGGCCGGCGTGTGGGGTGTCGACCCGGACTCGCTGCCGGGGCCAGGGCTGAGCGCGTACGAACTCCTCGACTCGCTCGGCACCGACATCCGCTCCCTGCTGCTGATGGGGTCCAATCCGGTGGTGTCCGCGCCCCGGGCCGCGCACATCCAGCAGCGCCTGGAGTCACTGGACTTCCTCGCCGTCGCTGATGTCGTGCTGTCCGAGACCGCCGCGCTCGCCGATGTCGTCCTGCCGGTGACCCAGTGGGCCGAGGAGACGGGCACGACCACCAATCTGGAGGGGCGGGTGCTGCTGCGCCGGCAGGCGGTCACTCCCCCGGACGGTGTCCGCAGCGACCTGTACGTGCTGCACCAACTCGCCGCCCGCGCAGGGGTGGAGAAGGGGTTCCCGGTCGACCCCGAGGAGGTCTTCGAGGAGTTGCGCCGGGCGAGCGCGGGCGGCATCGCCGACTACTCGGGGATCACCTACCGGCGGCTTGCCGAGGAGAACGGCGTCTTCTGGCCGTGCCCGGCGCCGGAACACGACAACCAGGCGGAGGAGAACCAGGCAGTGGAGAACCAGCCGCAGGGCGCCGCGCATCCCGGTTCCCCCCGTCTCTTCCTCGACCGCTTCGCGACCGACGACGGGCGGGCCCGGTTCGCGCCCGTGGTGTACCGGCCGATCGCCGAGGAGCCGGACGCCGAGTACCCGGTGCTGCTGACCACCGGGCGGGTCGTGGCCCAGTACCAGTCCGGGGCCCAGACCCGGCGGGTCGACGAGCTGAACGCCGCCGCGCCCGGACCGTTCGTGGAGCTGCACCCCCGGCTGGCCGCGCGGCTGGGTGCCGGGGAGGGGGACGCCATCGCCGTCGTGTCGCGGCGCGGGCGGGCGGTGGCGCCGGCGCGGATCACCACCGCGATCCGCCCCGACACCGTCTTCATGCCCTTCCACTGGCCGGGCGAGGGCCGGGCCAACACGCTGACCAATCCGGCCCTCGACCCGACCTCACGGATGCCGGAGTTCAAGGCGTGCGCGGTACGGCTGGAGACCGTACGCCCTTGAGGAGCGGGCCGGTTGGAGGACGTACTACCAGGTCACCGGGAGGGCACGTACGCCATGGACGGCGCGTTTCTCGTGGGCGTTCACCTCCGCCGGGGCCGTCAGCCGTAGGTCCGGCAGACGGCGGAACAGGGTGGGCAGGGCGATCTGGAGTTCGGCGCGGGCGAGGGACTGGCCGACGCAGTTGTGCAGACCGTGACTGAACGTCAGGTGGTGCTGGGTGTCCCGGGTGATGTCGAAGGTGTCCGGGTCGGCGAAGGCGCGGGGGTCCCTGTTGGCGGCCTGGAGTGCGATGACGACGCCTTCCCCGGACCGGACCGTGACGCCGCCGATCTCCACGTCCTGTGTGGCGATGCGCCGTATCCCGATGTGAACGATCGTGAGGTAGCGCAGGAGTTCCTCGACCGCTCCCGCCACCAGCTCCGGATCGGCTTGCAGTGCGGCCAGTTGGGCGGGGTGGGACAGCAGGGTCACCACACCGAGCGACAGCATGCTCGCCGTCGTCTCGTGGCCCGCGATGAGCAGCATCACGGCAAGTCCGGCCGCCTCGGCGGCGGTTGCCTCACCGGTGGCCACGCGTTCGGTCGCGAGCCTGCTCAGCAGGTCGTCACCGGGATCGGCGGTCTTGGCGGCGAGCAGTTCCATGAGGTACCCGAGCAGGGCGCCCCAGCCCGCCCGCATCGCCTCGGGTCCGTCGGTCACGGTGGCGAACGCGGCGGCCTGGCGGTGGATGAACTCCCGGTCCACATAAGGCACTCCGAGGAGTTCACAGATGACGAGCAGCGGCAGCGGCAGGGTGAAATGCTCCACCAGATCGACGTCGGGCCCCTTGGCCACCAGGTCGTCGATGAGCCGGTCGGTCAACTGCTGGATGGAGGGGCGCAGTTCCTCGGCGCGGCGGAAGGTGAAGTCGGGGATCAGCATCCGGCGCAGCCGGGTGTGGTCGGGCGGGTCCATGGCGAAGAGCTGGCCGGGGGTGGGGGGCGGCGGGGTCGGCTGAAGGCCGGGGAACCCCTCCCGCCGGTTCTCCGAGCTGAAGCGGGCGTCCGCCAGGACGGCACGGGCGTCCTCGTGCCGGGTGACCAGCCAGGGGGTGTTGCCGCCCCAGAGGGCGATCCGGCTGATCCGGCTCTGCTCGCGCAGCAGGGTGTATTCGGCGGGCGGGTCAAGGAGGGCGGTGCGCCGCATGGGCAGTGGGGGGAACGGGGTCTCGGACATGGTCGGTGTCTCCGTGTTGTTGGTGCGTGGTGGGGGTGTGGGGCGTAGGGGGTGTGGTAGGGGACGGGGGCGGGGCGGGGCGGGGCGGGAACGTAGGGCGTAGGGGGGCGTGGTCGCTGGTCGGGGCGTGGGGCGCGATGGGCGCGTACGGGGGCGTGGGCACTGGCAGGGGCGTGGTCCGGGCGTGGAACCTGGTCGGTGACTGGAGCCTGGTCGGGGCGTAGAGCGTCAACGGGGCGGGCAGCGTGGACGGCAGCTAGGGCGTAGTCGGAGCGGGCAGCAGGGGCGGGGCATGGAGCGGGGGCGGCAACTAGGGCGTAGTCGGAGCGGGCAGCGGGGGCGGGGCATGGGGCGTCAGCGGGGCGAGCAGCGCGGGCAGCACCTAGGGCGTGGTCGCCACCTTCCGCGCGGCCTGCTCCTGCGGTAGGGCCCGCGCTTACGGCGTCAGCCGGCCCGTGGCGCAGTCGGCGCCCCGGCGCGGCCGACGCCTCCGGCTCGGGCGGTGCCTCCGGCTCGGGCGGTGCCTCCGGCTCGGGCGGTGCCTGGGCATGATCGCTACCTGGGGCAGGGGCGGCGGGCTCGGTGGCTGGGGCGCCGCCGGTGCCGAGGGGCGGCTGACGCCTGCGGCAGGGTCGGTGACCGGGCGCGATCGTTGCCGTCGGCGCCTGTGGCAGGGCCCGCGCCGACGGCGTCGGCGCGGGCCCTGCCACAGGCGGTGGCCAGGCGCGGCCGACGCCTCCGGCGCGGGCGGCGTCTAGGCGCGCTCGCCTCCTGGGGCAGGGGCGCCGCCGGCGGCGTGCTCCGTGGCTGCGGTCGGGGACAGTCCGGCGAGCTTCAGCAGCAGGCCCTTGACGTCGGTGGCGGCGATGGTCTCGGTACCGTGCTCCGGTTCGGAACACAGCAGTACGGGGCCGTGGTCGGGGTCGGTCGGGAGGCGGCCGTGGCTGCCGCGGACGCCCGAGGGGTCCAGTGGGACCGTCTGCAGGCGGTAGCGGAAGCCGAGCTTCTTGCGGGCGAGTTGACCGGCCGCACGCAGCTTCACCGTCGGGACGGTGTCGTCCCACAGGAGTTCGGCGGGGTCGTAGCCGGGCTTGCGGTGGATCTCGACCTGGCGGGCGAAGTCGGGGGCGCGGTCGTCGTCGAGCCAGTAGTAGTACGTGAACCAGGCGTCGGCGTCCGCCACCGCGACCAGTTCTCCCGAGCGCTCGTGATCCAGGCCGTGGGCCGCCTTGCCCACCGGGCCCAACACCTGGTCCACACCATCGATCTCCCCGACAGTCTTGGCGACTTCGCGTACGTCGGCGGGGTCCCTTACGTAGACGTGCGCCACCTGGTGGTCGGCGACGGCGAAGGCGCGGGAGGTCCAGGGGTCGAGGTACTCCATGCCGTCCTGGGTATGCACCTCCAGCAGCCCGGCCCGGCGCAGGGCCCGGTTGATGTCCACGGGGCGGGAGACCGGGGTGATGCCGTACTCGCTGAGTGCCACCACCGTGGCGCCGGCGGCGAGAAAGTGGTCGATCAACGGGCGCAGAGCGTCGTCGAGTTGGCGGGCGGCCCGGATGGACGCCTCCGACTGGGGGCCGGAGCGCTGGGGTTCGTAGTCCATCTGCGGGATGTAGACCAGGGTCAGGTCGGGGTCGTGTTCGTCGAAGATCTGGCGGGCGGCGCCCAGGATCCACTGTGTGGAGGGCATGCCGGCGTTCGGGCCCCAGTAGGTGAACAGGGGGAAGGGGCCCAGGCGTTCGGTAAGTTCGTCGTGAAGGGCCGGCGGCCAGGTGTAGCAGTCGGGTTCCTTGCGGCCGTCGGAGTAGTAGATGGGGCGCGGGGTCACCGTCCAGTCGACGTCGGCGCCCATGGCGTACCACCAGCAGATGTTGGCGACCTTGTAGCCGGGTGCCTGTCTCCGTGCGGCGTCCCAGATCTTCTCGCCGCCGACGAGGGCGTTGTGCTGGCGCCAGAGAAGTACGTCCCCGAGGTCGCGGAAGTACCAGCCGTTGGCCACCGCGCCGTGTGTGGAGGGGGGTTCGCCGGTGAGGAAGGTGGACTGGGCGGTGCAGGTGACGGCGGGGAGCGTGGTGCCGAGGGGGGCCTGGAAGCCGCGGTCGCCGAGGGCGGCGACGGCGGGCATGTGTCGCAGGAGGGCGGGGGTGAGGCCCACGATGTCCAGGACGACGAGTCGGTTCGTGTTCGGGGTTTCGGTGGCGGGCGTCGCGGGCGTCACGGGCTTCTCAGATGTCATCAGTGGTCCTCTTTGAGGCCCAGACCGGTCAACCGGTCTCGGGCCCAGGCGAGTTCGGCGGCTATGCCGGCGGCGAGGTCGGCGGGCGGGCGGGGCAGGACGGACCAGGTGTAGGTCTCGACCTCGATGTGGTCACAGACGGCGTTCGGGCCGCCGAGAAGTCCGGTCAGGACGGTGCGCAACTGGTCGGTGGTGGTCCGCAGGGGTGGTTCGGGCTCGGCGTGCAGGGGGGCGTGGAAGTGTGTGCGCCAGGGGCTGCCGGTGCCGGCCGCCGGAAGGCCGCCGCCGTCGAGGGCGTCCGGCAGGTCGTCGACACCGACTACGTTGCCTTCGCGGACCGTTCGGGTCTGGTGCAGGAACCGTCGTTCGGCCAGCTCACGCAGGGCGGCGTGGGCGCGCGGGTCGGTCGGGTCGGGGGCCTCGACCGCGCAGGACGCCTGGAGTTTGACGACCGGCAGTCCGGCGTCGGCGAGCCGCGCCAGGGCTTCCCCGGGTTCCTCGAACTGGACGGCGAGATGGCAGGCGTCCAGGCAGACGCCGAGGTAGTCGCGGTCCACGTCGGCGAACTCCCGTACCGCCTGAGCGGTGGTCTCCACCACGCACCCGGGTTCCGGTTCGAAGCCGACTCGGATACGGCGGCCGGTGTCCGACTCCAACCGCGCCAGTCCAGAGGCGAGTTGGCCCAGCGCACGGCGGGCCGCGTTCGCGCGCTCGTCGGGCCAGGGGGTGCGCCAGCCGAGCGGGAGGGTGGAGACGCTGCCGCGTCGGGCGTCGTCGGGGAGGAGGGCGGCGAGGACGCGGGCGCAGTCGAGGGTGTAGGCGAGGCGGGCGGGGTCGGCCCAGTCTGGGAGGTAGACGTCCTTCTTGACGACCTCGCGGTGGAACCCCTCGTACGGGAAGGCGTTGAGAGTGACGGTCTCCAGGCCGCGCGCCGCCAGCTCGGCCTTGAGGGTCGACAACGCCCCGCCGTCGGCGGCGAGTTCGGTGACAGCGGTACGGGCCAGCCAGAGGCCGATGCCGAGCCGGCCGACGCCTAGCCGCTCCCGTACGGGTTCGGCGTACACGGCGAGCTGGGCGATGACCCCGGCGAGGTCCTCAGCCTGGTGGACGTTGCTGCAGTACGCGAGGTGGACGGAGGTGCCGTCGCGGTGGAAGAAGCGCACGGGCGGCTCACTCTCCCCCGCGCCGGATGGAGTTGCCCTCGAACGACGAGGTGTCGTCGGGCTTCGGCTCATCGAGGTCGAGGCGTCCGCTCTGGCCGTAGAAGGCCACGGGGTTGCGCCACAGGACACGGTCGACGTCGTCGTCCGTGAAGCCGTCCGCGAGCATCGCGTCGCCGGTCTTGCGGGTCTTCAGCGGATCCGAACTTCCCCAGTCGGCAGCCGAGTTGATGAGGACGCGGTCGAGGCCGTGCTCCTGGAGGATGCGGACCATACGGTCCTCGCTCATCTTCGTCTTCGGGTAGACGGAGAAGCCGGCCCAGCAGCCGCTGTCAAGGACCATGCCGACCGTCAGCTCGTTCAGATGGTCCAGGACGACGAGTTCGGGCGCGATGCCCGACTCCCGTACGACGTCCAGGGTCCGTCTGGTCCAGGCCGCCTTGTCGCGGTGCGGGGTGTGGACGAGGGCGGGCAGCCCGTGTTCGACGGCGAGTTGGAGCTGACGGGCGAGGGCCTCGTCCTCCTCCTTGGTCATCGAGTCGTAGCCGATCTCACCGACGGCGACGACCCGGTCCTTGGCCAGGTAGCGCGGCAGTTCGTCGAGGACGGGGAGGCAGCGCGGGTCGTTCGCCTCCTTCGGGTTGAGGGCGATCGTGCAGAAGTGCTGGATGCCGATCTGGGCAGCCCGGTAGGGCTCCCAGCCGAGCAGGGAGTCGAAGTAGTCGTAGAAGGAGTCGGGCGAGGTGCGGGGCTGGCCGAGCCAGAAGGCGGGCTCGACGACGGCCCGGACCCCGGCCGCGTACATGGCCTCGTAGTCGTCGGTGGTGCGGGAGGACATGTGGATGTGGGGGTCGAAGATGCGCATGGTCACTCGGCTCCGTGGGTGGTGACGAAGGGCTGCACGAGGGGAGCGATGTCCTCGGGTACGGGGCGTCCGGCCGCAATCCGCTCGTGGGCGAAGTCGCTGAGCATTCGGGCGAGTTCGCGGTCGGCGCGGTCGTCGAGGCCGGCCACGCGGGCGAGCGGGATCTCGCAGAAGACACACTTCAGGACGGCCTGGCGGTACTCGTCCGCCGGGAGGTGGGCTGCCGCGTAGGGTCCGAGGGCAGCCTCGATCAGCGTGTTGTCGTTGCCGCGCAGGGTCTGCCGTACGAGGTCCAGGAACCGGCCGGTTCCGTCCCGGTCGAGTTGTGGCAACGCCCTCAGGACGGCCCGCTGTTCGGCGGGGTCGCCGTAGCGGTGCAGGGCTGTCACCTCGTCGACGAGGACCTGGTCGCGCAGGGTCAGCGCGGCCAGGAGCATGGTACGGGCGGCTTCGTCGACGGTCCGGCCGTCGGGCAGCGGGGCGCGTCCACAGTGGCGGCGGACAGCGGGGAAGAGGGTGCGGATGGTGGTGGGGGTGGAGGCGATTTCGGCCAGTGCGCTGTCGAGCCAGGCGCCGGCTTCGGGGGTGAGGTGGAAGGGGAGCTGGGCGGAATGCGACATGACACGGGTCCAGAAAGGGAGTTGGAGAGGCGAGGAGAGAGGAGAAGAGAATAGGGGGACCGGAGAATGGCAGAAATGCGATCGCAAAGGACTGGTAACTGAATGGCGGGTGGCCGCTCAGGAGGCGAGCAGACTCCGAGCCTCGGCCAGGCGCAGGAACTCCAGGGAGCTGCGGGCTATGTCGGGGGCGTCCAGGGCGCCGCCCTGGATCTCGACGGACACCAGACCACGATGTCCGAGGTCCGTCAGCGCCGCCAGTACCGGCGGGAAGTCGATCTCGCCCGCGCCGAACTCCAGATGCCGGTGGACATCGCGGACCATGTCCTCGATCTGGACGTTCAGGAGGTGCGGCGCGGCCAGGTCGACGCAGTCGAGCAGCGACGGCTCCTCCACGCAGTGGGCGTGTCCGATGTCGAGCGTGACACCCAACAGGTCGTGTCCGCCGAGCAGTTCACGCAACCGCAGACACTTCGCGACGGTGTCGACGAACATGTGCGGCTCGGGCTCGAAGGCCAGCGCCACCCCGTACGTCTCGGCCGTTTCCAGTGCCGTCCGGACGCCCACGGCGAGCCGCCGCCAGGCCTCCGTCTCCGGTATGTCGTCCGGGGCCGGTCCGCTGCACAACTGGACAGTGGGCGAACCGAGTTCGGCGGCGATGCGTACGGCGCGCAGCAGCAGGTCGACGCGGCGTTCCGGCTCACCCGACATCAGCGTCGGCTGGTGCTTGCCCCAGGGATCGAGGAAGTAGGGCGCCCCGGTCTCGACGGTCACGGTCAGGCCGAGCCGCGCCAACTGCGCCCGTAAACGCGTGACTTGACGGTCCAGGTCGTCGGCGTAGGGGTCTAGGTGGTTGTGGTCGAGGGTGAGGGCGACGCCGTCGTAGCCCAGGTCGGCGAGGATGCCGAGGACGTCGGAGAGGCGGTGGTGGGTGAACCCGTTGGTGCCGTAGCCGAATCTCAGGCCCATGGTCCGCCCTTCGTCACCTGGCTCACGGCATGGCCCATGGCCTGGCTCATGTGAGGGACACTCGTCTCGCCAGGCGCTGCGCCACCGGGTGCACGGCACCCAGGAGCGCGGCGGCGACGGGCGCTCCGGCGCGCGCCGTGAGCGCCGCCTGCAGGGGGACCATGGCGAGGATGCCCGCCCCCACCGCACGCCGTACGGAACTCGCGCGTGGATCGCGTACGGCACGCATTTGGGCGCGGCCGTACGTCCCGAGATAGGCGAGAACTCCCGCGGAGGCGACGGCGGTTCGGGCGACCGCCTCGCGGGACATCGCACGCCGGGGTGGCAGAGCCGCCGGGAGCACGGAGGGCAGCACCGTCGACAGCGCCGTGGCCGACGACACGGCCAGTGTCATGGCGGGCAGTCGCGCCGGCGCGCCGGAGATCTCGTGGCGGCTGAGGGCGGTGAGCGTGTACGTGTGCACGCCGGTGAGAAGTGCGGGGACGGCGCCGCGAGCGAGCGCGCCGGCCGTGCCACCCCCACGGGACCCGTGCGTCGGTGGGCTGCCGCCGCCCGCCACCGCGCCCACCAGCACATCGAGCGTACGCGCGCCCGCCATCGCCGCCGGACCGGCCGGGGTCGACTTCAACTTCAGGTCGTACGCCCATATCAGCGCCGTCAGCGGCAGCGCGACGGCGAGTCCGCGCCGGCCGCCCGACACCGCGGCGAGACCGAGGCCGACGCCGGTCAGTCCGGTGGCGACGGTCAGCGCGGTCCGACGCGGCACCCGGCCGGAGGGCACCGGTCGTCCGGGCCGCTCGACCGAGTCGACGGCCGCGTCAGCGTAGTCGTTGAGGGCCATGCCGGCCCAGTAGAGACAGACGGATGAGGCCATCGCGCCTGCCGTCCGGGGGCCGAGGGGACGGCCCGCCGCGGTCGCGCCCGCCAGGATGTCGCCAGGGACGCTGAGTGCGGCCGGGGCTCGGACGAGGCTCATCAGGTCGGAAAGTGGGGGTAGTTGAGACTTGGTGCTTTGCAGGGGTTGTCGGGAACCGGCGGGGGGAAATGATTTCCGGTCACTCATGACCCAATCATCACCGAAAACGTTTGAAAGCTAATGCTTTAAGTGATGTTGCTTCTTGTGAGGAACGTGACAACAAGACCTCATTGACAGGGCCCGCATTACTGAGTCATCGGCCCGGACTGCTCGGTTCACCGATCGAACCAGTTCCCGCCCTCGATACGACTGCCGCGCGCCCGCAGGCGGGCGGCCACGGCGGGTGCGGCGACGTACACCCAGGCGCGCACGGCGCCTCGGTCGGCACCGAGTGTCACCGGACGCGCCACCCGCTCGTAGAGGCTGCGCGGGTCGCCGGTCACGCACTCCTCCAACTCGTCCAGTACGGCGAGCAGTTCGTCGTACGCCTCCGGCAGAGCGGTGACCACTTCCCCGTGCACGACCCCGCCGGACTCCTCCACGGCGTACGGGTAACCGGGCCCGTCGTACAACACCGCGCCCGCCAGCCGAGCCAGCCGCTCCGACTGCGTACGGCCACGCAGGAAGTGGTCATGGTTGGGCTCGCCGGGGCGAAGGGTGCCGTAGACGAAGAAGGGGAGTCTCACCTGTCGTCTCTCATTCTTGAGCGCGGGTTCGTGGGCGGGTTCGTGGGCGGGTTCGTGGGCGGGTTCGTGGGGATGGGGAAACGATTCTCGCCATAAGTCGAGGTGAAGGTGCATTCGCTCTGGACACGACATGTCATGAACCCTTAAATCTGAGCGATCCCCGCCGCCTTCGCCCCCCCAAGGAGACCGATGACTTCCCGTCTCGCCACGGCCGGCGTGGCCGCCACCGCGGCGGCCCTGCTGGCCGCCGCGCTGTCCCCCGCCGCCGACGCGGCCGACAGACCGACCAGGGACACCGCGATCAAGAACGCGGGCACGGCACTCGTGGACCAGGCCGCGCACCTGGGCCTGACCGCCCTGCAGAGTACGAAGATCCGGGACGTCATCGTCGACATGGACGGCAGCCAGCACGTCCGTTACGACCGCACCTACCGACAACTTCCGGTCCTGGGCGGCGACTTCGTGGTCCACCTGGCTCCCGACGGCGCCTACCGCAGCGCGAGCCGCGCCACGACCCGCCCGATATCCCTGTCCACGATCAACCCGTCGGTGCCGGCCCCGAAAGCCGCCGACATGGCGACGGCGGCGCTGCGAGCGGCCAACCCGGGCGAGGCGCTGAAGAAGACAAAGTCCAAGCCGCAGCTGGTGGTTGACGCCCTGCACGGCGCCCCGAGGCTCGCGTGGCGGACGAACGCGGTGGCGCTGGACTCGGCCGGCAACCCGGTCGCCCGGACGGTCGTGACCGACGCCCGGACCGGCGCCCAGATCGACGCCTGGGACAGCATCGAGACGGCGGCGGGCGACGGCAAGTCCCTGTACGGCGGCACGGTCCCGTTGGAGACGACGGTCTCCGGATCGACGTACCAGCTGAAGGACCCGACGCGCGGCAACACGTACACGGGCGACGCCGAGAACGGCACCGACCTGTGCATCTTCGGCATCTGCATCATCCGCGCCCCCGCGACCCTGTTCACCGACACGGACAACCACTGGGGCACGGGCACAACGGCGGACCGGGCCTCTGCGGCGGTGGACGCGCAGTACGGCACCGACGAGACGTGGGACTACTTCAAGGACACGTTCGGGCGCAACGGCATCAGGGGCGACGGTGTCGGCTCGTACAACCGCGTGCACTACGGAAACAACTACAACAACGCCTTCTGGGACGACAGTTGCTTCTGCATGACGTAC
Source organism: Streptomyces sp. ADMS (assembly GCF_033441795.1). Taxonomy (NCBI): domain Bacteria; kingdom Bacillati; phylum Actinomycetota; class Actinomycetes; order Kitasatosporales; family Streptomycetaceae; genus Streptomyces; species Streptomyces sp. ADMS. Next base: position 20,126 of record NZ_JAVFVX010000040.1, read on the forward strand.
GGCGACGGCGACGGGACGACGTTCGGCCCGCTGGTCTCGCTGGACGTGGCGGGCCACGAGATGACCCACGGGGTGACGTCGGCGACGGCCGACCTGACCTACTCGGGCGAGCCGGGTGGCCTCAACGAGGCGACGTCGGACATCTTCGGAACGCTGGTTGAGTTCAACGCCCTCAACTCCACCGATGTCGGTGACTACTTGATCGGCGAGAAGATCGTCAGGTCGGGCTTCGGCCGGACGGCCCTCCGCTACATGGACCAGCCGTCGAGGGACAACAACTCGGCCAACTGCTGGAGTTCGGGCGTCGGGAACCTCGACGTCCACTACTCCTCGGGCGTGGCGAACCACTTCGCGTACCTCCTCGCGGAGGGCAGCGGCGCCAAGACGCTGAACGGCGTCAGCTACAACTCCCCCACGTGCAACGGCTCGACGGTCGCGGGCATCGGCCGGGACAAGCTGGGCGCGATCTGGTACCGCGCGCTGACGACATACATGACGTCGTCCACGAACTACGCGGGCGCGCGCACGGCCACGCTGAACGCGGCGCGGGATCTGTACGGGACGGGCAGCACGGAGTACGCGGCGGTGGCGGCTGCCTGGAGCGCGGTGTCGGTGGGCTGATAGGCCGAGGACCGACCTGCGGGGCCGAACAGGAGACGTGTGCCCGGTGGCCATCCCGGAAGGATCACCGGGACGGCCACCGGGTTTCGTGCTGACGAGGCAAAAAGGGATACGTTTGGTTGACCTTGGGCCTTAAGTTGAAACCTGCACGAACGCGTCCGCTGCGACCGAGGAGACGATGCCACATGTCCGAATCCGAACAGAGAATCGACACCATCGACACCTCGGTACCGCATTCCGCCCGAATCTGGAACTACTGGCTGGGCGGCAAGGACAACTACCCCGTGGACGAGGCGGCCGGCGACGCGTACACGGCCGTGTTCCCCGGCATCGTCACGATCGCGCGCAGCAGCCGCGCGTTCCTCGGCCGTACGATCCGCCATCTGGCCGGGGAGGCGGGCATCCGCCAGTTCCTGGACGTCGGCACGGGCCTGCCGACGGTGGACAACACGCACGAGGTGGCCCAGTCGGTCGCCCCCGACGCGCGCATCGTGTACGTGGACCACGACCCGCTGGTCCTGGCCCACGCCCGAGCCCTCCTCACGTCGACCCCCGAGGGCGCGACGGACTACGTGGACGCCGACCTGTACGACACGGAACGCATCCTCGGCGCTGCGGCCAGGACGCTCGACCTGAGCCGACCGACAGCCCTGATCCTGAGCGGCATCCTGGGCCACGTGCCGGACTACGAGGCGGCTCGCGGAATCGTCCGCAACCTGATGGCGGCCCTCCCGCCGGGCAGCTACCTCTCCCTGAACGAGGGCTCGCGCGGCACGGACCCCGAGTACGAGCGGGCGCAGGACGCGTACAACGAGACGGGCGCGGTGCCGTACTTCCTGCGGCCGGTGGAGCAGATCGAGGCGTACTTCGAGGGGCTCGAACTGGTGGCGCCGGGGGTGGTTTCAGTGCCGTTGTGGAGGCCGGAGACGAGCGCGTCCGGGGTGGCGGCGCCGGCTGTCGGTCAGCACGGGGGGCTGGGGCGGAAGCCCTGACCCACGACCCGTTACGGCGCGCCGAGAGTGGTTGTGGCCGCGGCTCGGCGCGCCGGAACAGTGAATGACGGGAGTCTGGTCTCAGCCCTGCTTGGGGGCAGCCTGCTGGACCACTTCGAAGGACCAGAGCGTCGATCCGGAGGCGGCGGGCTTGGGCTGCTCCCCGCCCGGGGACGCGGGACGGTGCGCCGACTGCATCGGGCCCGCCATCCAGGCCTGGAAGTCCTCCTCGCTGCGCCACCGCGTGTACACCAGGTAGCTGTCGGTGCCCTCGACGGGCCGAAGCAGCTCGAACCACTCGAACCCGTCCGACCCCTCGACGGCACCGGCCCGCGACGCGAACCGCTTCTCCAGAACCTCGCGCTGCTCTTCGGGAACCGTGAGTACGTTGATCTTTACGATGCTCATGAGGCCCATCTTGCCGCAGGGTGTCGCCGGCGGTCTCGCGCGGGGGCCGTGGCAGACACGGGGGCGGTGACAGGCGCGGGGTGCGGCTCCTGCCGGTTCGCCGCCTGATCTGCGCCGCGTACGACGTCCGGCTCGCACCATACGAGCTTGCCGACGGTCAGTTCGGTCACGCCCCAGCGGTCGGCGACGCCTGCGACGACCAGCAGCCCCCGCCCGAACATCTCGTCGGGCGCCGCCTTGCGTGGGCGCGGCAGTAACTCGCCCCGGGGGTCGGAGACGCTGACGCGAACGGCACGCTCGGTGAGCGCGAGTTCGACTCGGAAGAAACGGTCGCGGAGACACCCGTGCAGTACGGCGTTGCCACCGAGCTCGGAGACCAACAGAGCTGTGTCGGGGGCGAGTTCAGGGTGGCCCCAGTCGGTGAGGAGACGGTGGGCCCGGCGGCGGGCGAGGGTGACGCTTTCTTCGGGAATCACCACGTAATCTCCGACATCCAGTTCTCCTTCCGTCTGAGCATCCTCCGTGAAGGGCGTAGCGCAAGCCGTCAGGGATCTACTTCGGCGGGGCCCCGGCCATCAGGGCGGGGCCGGCGTCATGCCTTGTCCCTCCCCGACGCGCTCCTGTCCCCTCCCCCGCTACTCCGCCCTACAACTCCACCCGCCGACCCACCCCGATCTCCCCCGCCCCCTCCTCCGTCACCACCGCGAACACCCCACCCGGCACGCTCGGCAGCGCGGCCACCCGCGATGCGACGGCCAGGAGATCCGCCTCGGCGGCGCCGGTGACGAAGAAGACGTACGCCCCCTCGCACTGCTCCCCTTCGTCGTACTCCTCCCCCACCTCCAGATCGGCGAGGAAGTCCTCGATCCGGTCGATCCAGGGGAAGGCGTAGGAGGCCTCCGGAACGCCGGAGGCCTCCTCAAGGGGCACGTGGATCTCAACGATGGTGTCCATGACCGGCATTGTCGCTGGTCAGGCCCCGACACAACGCGGGCTCCCGCCCCTGTCCCTGTCCCGCACGCACTACCCCCCGTATGCCCGAACCGCCCGCCCCTCCCTCAACGTCCGCCCCCACCACACCACTTGACTCAGCATCGTCTTCGCCGCCGCGTCCGGCCCCGACGGATCCCGCAGCCGGCCCTCCTCGTCGAACGACGCCCCCGCGTTGTGGAACGACACCGTGTCCCGGACCGTCGTCGCGTGGAGTTCCGCGAAGACCTGGCGGAGGTGTTCGACCGCGCGCAGGCCTCCGGAGACGCCGCCGTACGAGACGAAGGCGACCGGTTTGGCCTGCCACTCCGTGTAGTGCCAGTCGATGAGGTTCTTGAGGCCGGCCGGGTAGGAGTGGTTGTACTCGGGGGTCAGGACGACGAAGGCGTCCGCCGACGCCAGCTTCGGGGTGATCGCCGCCAGCTCGGCCTTCGCCTCCGCGCCGGCCGCGAACGTCGTCGGGAGGGCGGTGTCCGCGACGTCCACGACGTCCGCCACCAGGTCGTCGTGGTCTCCGATCCGGTTCAGGAGCCAGTCGGCCACCACCGGGCCGAAACGGCCCTCACGGTTGCTGCCGACGACCACGGTCACGCGCACGGGCTCGATGGGCTCGACAGATTCGGTGTTTGTCTGCATGCGGCACAGCCTCGTACCTCAAGCTTTCTTGAGGTCAAGCCCGCATCCGCCTCCGTCCCGGTCACCCGTTCACACCCCCGACCTCCGCCCATCGGGTTCTCTTTCGCGACACACCCACAGTACGGCGATGACCTGCCGGAATGTCGAAGCGCGGGTCGTTTCCGGTCGCCCCGCGCCACCCGTTCATCGCAATTCTGACGGGCCCTCAGGGAGCGCTCCCCGCCCCCTGCCACTTACCTCGATAGCAGACCACCTCGTTCGCAAGCTCTCGGAGGAGCAAGCCCGATGCGACGTACCGCCGCCGCCCGTCTGCTGACCGGTACCGCGCTCGCCGTCGCCTTCGTGGGACCGGCAGCCGTCGCCGCGCACGCGGGCACCGGCGGTGCGCTGGAGGTCTACCCGAAGACCGTCACCCCCGGCACCCAGGTCACCGTCGACACCACGGCCTGCGGAGCTGGCGGTACCGCCGCCGGTGACGCCAGTGCGGTGGGCGCCGGGGCCTTCGTCCTCGCGCCGGGTACGCACAAGGAGGTCGCCGTCGGGCAGTTCCGGGTGCCGCCGGGCGCGCAGCCGGGGACGTACGAGATCGTCGCCCGGTGCGATGGGCAGGCGGGTGAGCGGAGGGTCAGTGGTGATCTTGTCGTCACGCTCACCTCGACCCGGCCGCCCGTGCATCCCAGGGGGAGTGTGAAGACGGGGGTCGGTGGCGCGCTCGGTCCCGACCCCGTACAGACCGCGGCCGGCGTGGCGGCCCTCGCCGTCGCCGCCGCGGGCGGTACCTGGCTCCTGCATCGCCGGGCGAGAGGCGACGGGATCTGACGGACACCCTCCGCCGTCCGTCCGCCGGTACCGCATGTCCCCCTCCCCTCCGGGCCCGACGCCCCTCACGGCCCGGAGGGGGGCCGGGGTGAACAGCAGAGCGAACGTCAGGGTGAAACACCGGGGTGGAACCAGGGGCATCCAGGAGGCCCACGTGCGCAGATTCGCCAACCTCGCCATAGCCGCCCTCACCGTCGCCGCCCTCTTCTCCGGGGCCTGGCTGGTGCGCAGCGGCGGCGAGACGCATGCCCCGCCACAACCGTCCGCCGCCCAGGCCCGTGCGGAGTCCACCCACCCGGGGTCCACCCGCCCCGAGTCCGCCGTACCGGAGTCCCCCGCGCTCCCGCCCTCCCCGCCCCTCCGCATCCGCATCCCCGCCATCCGCGTGGACGCCCCGCTGATGGGCCTCGGCCTCACCTCCACCGGCAGTCTGGACGTACCGCCCGCCGAGCGCGAGGACCTCGCCGGCTGGTACGAGGCCGGCACCGCCCCCGGCGAGACGGGCACCGCGATCGTCGCCGGGCATGTCGACAACGCCGACGGACCCTCCGTCTTCTACCGCCTCGGCGCCCTGAAGAAGGGCAGCGGGATAGAGGTCGAGCGGCGTGACGGGAGCACCGCGCTCTTCACCGTCTACGCCGTCGAGGTGTACGACAGGGACCACTTCCCGGACGAGAAGGTGTACGGCGCCGCGTCCCGGCCCGAGCTGCGCGTCATCACCTGCGGCGGCGGATACTCACCCCGGACGGGGTACGAGGCAAACGTCGTCGTCTTCGCCCATCTGACCGGCAGCAGCAGCGACAGCAGTCGCTGAGCCCCTCCCCCGCCTACGCGACCCACTGCTGATACGCCAGATTCGCCACCAGTGTGAACACCACCACCAGCAGGACCACCCGTACGAACCCGCTCCCCTTCTTCAGCGCCGTACGCGCCCCCACCATCCCGCCGACCAGGTTGAACGCGGCCAGCAGCGCGCCCAGCCGCCAGTACACCGTGCCCTGCCAGGCGAAGATCGCGAGGGCGCCCGCGATGGGGGTCCCCCCGCTCGAGCGAAGCCGAGAGTGGGGGAGCAGCAGTTGACGATCTTGGCCGTGGCGGAAGCGGTCACCAGGTCCAGGTGGAGCAGTGCGGTGAGCGCGAGGACGAGGAACGTGCCTGTGCCGGGGCCGACGAGGCCGTCGTAGAAGCCGATGCCCAGGCCCGCGAGTCCTATCGCGGCGAGGACGCGGCGCGCGGGGACCGGGGTGGTCGCCGGGGCCGTACCGAAGGCGGGCTTGAAGATCACGAAGGCGCCGACGCCGAGCAGGACGACCATGATGACCGGCTTCAGGGTGTCCGTGCTCATGCCGGCCGCCACGAACGCCCCGGCCGTCGACCCGGCGACCGCCGCCAGCCCGATGCGTACCGCCACGCCCACGTCCACCGGCGCCTTGCGTGTGTACGTCACGGCCGCGCCCGTGGTGCCGACGATCGCCATGGCCTTGTTGGTGCCGAGCGCGTACTGCGCCGCCGACGACGTGTCCGGCAGCCCCAGCAGGAGTACGGGCATCATGAGCAGGCCGCCGCCACCCACGACCGCGTCGATCCAGCCTGCCGCGAGGGCGGCGACGCAGAGGGCGATGATCAGGGGCAGCGCTATGTCGGGCATGATGGCGAGCTATGGAAGGGATAGGTGTGGGCACCATGGATTTTCGGAAGATTGAGGATCTTCAGAGGTTGCGCACCCCACGGCGGTAGCGGTCGAGCCCCTCTCGGCCGTAACGTCATGCACCCCCATGGCCGTAACGTGCGTGCATGCGTGCACCCAAAGGCCGTGACGTTCATGCACCTCACAGCCGCCCGCCTCGCCCCTCCCGAACCCTCACACCCACTCCGGGCCCCCGCTGAGGGAAGCGTGCCCCCCGGGAAACAGACGTGATGCGGTCGGGTAACACCGGCAACGCACGCTGCAGTACATGACCTCGAATGCGCGTGTGGTGGTGATCGGCGCCGGGCTCGCGGGCGTACGGCTCGCCCGGCGGCTCGGTGAGCTCGGCCTGTCCGCCTCGGACGTCGTGCTCGTCGGCGAGGAGGAGCACCGCCCGTACAACAGGGTGCTGCTCGCCGAGGTCCTCGCCGGGCGGTACGCCCCCGAGGTGATCGCCCTGCCGACGCCGGACCGTCTGGTCCGCGCCCGGGCCGAGCACATCGACCGCGCCGACCGGACCGTGCACTGCTCCGACGGGACCTCGATCGCATACGACACGCTGGTGCTGGCGACGGGCTCCAACCCCGTACTCCCGCCCCTGCGCGGGCTGTTCACCCCGGACCACGAACTCCCGGAAGGCGTCCACGCGTTCCGCACCATGGACGACTGTCTGGGCCTGTCCAAGGCGGTACGTCCGGGGGCGCGGGCCGTCGTCATCGGTGGCGGGCTCCTCGGTGTGTCCGCCGCCCGCGCACTCGCCGTGCGCGGCGCACAGGTCGTTCTCGCCCAGCAGGCCGAGCGGCTGATGGAACGTCAGCTGGACCCGGGCGCCTCGAAGTTGGTGCTGCGGCACCTCAAGGAGCTGGGCGTCGAGGTGCACACCGAGTGCCGGGTGCGGGACGTGCGCTGTGTGGGCGGCAGGGTCCGGTCGGTCGAGATGGCCGACCACTACACCCTCGACGCCGATCTCGTCGTACTGGCCTGCGGTGTCCACCCCCGTGTGGGGCTCGCGCGCGACGCGGGGCTCGCCGTGCACAAGGGCATCCTCGTCGACGACGAACTCCGCACCTCCGACCCGCACGTCCGGGCCCTCGGAGACTGCGCCCAGCACCAGGGGACGATCTACGGCCTGGCCACCCCCGCCCTCGAACAGGCCAATGTCCTGGCCGAGTTGCTCGCGGGCGACGCGGGCGGAGCCGGCGACACGGGCGCCCGGTACACCGGCACCCGTGCCCTCACCCGTCTCACCCTCACCGACTTCACCGCCGACACCGGCAACCCCTTCGATCTCGCCGCCTTCGGCGAGCCGACCCCCCGCCCCGGCGACGACGTCATCCAGCTCGCCGACGCCACCCGGGGCACGTATCGCAAGGTCGTCGTCCGCGACGACCGGCTGGTCGGCGGAGTGCTCGTCGGCGAACTCGGCACCGTCGGCGCGCTCGCGCGCGCCTGGGAGGGAGCAGAGCCGCTCCCCTCCGACGGCGGCCCGTTGCTCCACCTGCTCACCAACGATGGAGGCTCCTAATGACCGCCACTGATGGGGCCACCCCCACGATCGTCCTCGTCGGCCACGGCATGGTCGGCCAGCGCTTCCTCGAAGCACTCGCCGAGCGCGGCCTGACCGCGGCGCACCGCGTGGTCGTGCTCTGCGAGGAGCCGCGTCCGGCGTACGACCGCGTGGCGCTCACCTCGTACTTCTCGGGCAAGACGCCCGAGGACCTCTCGATGACCGACATGGCGTTCATCGAGAAGGAGGGCATCGAGCTGTACGTCGGTGACCCGGCGGAGACCATCGACCGCGAGGCGAAGCGGGTGACCGCCCGCTCGGGAATGGTCGTCGACTACGACATCCTCGTCCTCGCCACCGGCTCCTACCCCTTCGTGCCGCCGGTTCCCAACAAGGACGCCAAGGGCTGCTTCGTCTACCGCACCATCGAGGACCTCCTCGCCATCGAGGAGTACGCGAGCACCCGTACGACGGGTGCCGTGGTCGGCGGCGGTCTGCTCGGACTTGAGGCGGCCGGTGCTCTCAAGGGCCTCGGACTCACCTCCCACATCGTCGAGTTCGCGCCGCGGCTGATGCCGGTGCAGGTCGACGACGGCGGCGGCGCGGCGCTGTTGCGCACCATCGAGGAGATGGGTCTGGCCGTCCACACGGGCGTCGGCACCCAGGAGATCGTCGTCGGCGAGGACGGCTCGGTCACCGGCATGAAGCTGTCCGACGGTTCCGAGCTCGCCACCGACCTGGTGGTGTTCAGCGCCGGTGTCCGCCCCCGCGACCAGCTCGCCCGCGACTGCGGACTGACGGTCGGCGAGCGCGGCGGCATCGCGGTCGACGAGCAGTGCCGTACGGTCGACGACCCGCACGTGTTCGCGATCGGCGAGTGCGCGCTGGCCTCCGACGGCCGGGTGTACGGCCTGGTCGCCCCGGGTTACGAGCAGGCTGAGACGGCCGCCGCGACCATCGCCGCCGACGAGAGCGAGCAGCTGTCGTTCACCGGCGCAGACCTCTCCACCAAGCTGAAGCTGCTCGGCGTCGACGTGGCGTCCTTCGGCGACGCGCACGGCACCGCCGAGGACTGCCTGGACGTCGTCTACTCCGACTCCCGCTCGGGCCTGTACAAGAAGCTCGTCATCGGGCGGGACGGCACGCTGCTCGGCGGCATCCTCGTCGGCGACGCGGAGGCCTACGGCACACTGCGCGCGTTCACCGGCACGGTCCCGCCGGTCTCCCCCGAGTCGCTGGTCCTCCCGGCCGGCGCCGACGGCCCGGCCCAGCTCGGCCCGACCGCGCTGCCGGACGACGCGATCATCTGCTCCTGCAACAACGTCCGCAAGGGCACGATCCGCGAAGCCGTCACCGAGCACAACTGCACCACCGTGCCCGAGGTGAAGAAGTGCACCAAGGCCGGTACGACGTGCGGCAGTTGCGTCAAGGTCCTCGGCCAGCTCGTCACCGCCGAGCTGGAGGCGAGCGGTGTCGTCGTCGACAAGGGCCTGTGCGGCTGCTTCTCACAGACCCGCGAGGAGCTGTACGAGATCGTCCTCGCCCTGCGCATCAACACCTACCAGGACCTGCTCGACCGCTACGGCCGCGACGGCGCCAGGGGCGGTGACGGCTGCGACGTCTGCAAGCCGGCGGTCGCCTCGATCATCGCCTCCCTCGCCCCGACCATCGGCGCGAGCGGCTACGTCCTCGACGGCGAGCAGGCGGCGCTGCAGGAGACCAACGACCACTTCCTCGCCAACCTGCAGAAGAACGGCTCGTACTCGGTCGTCCCGCGTATCCCCGGCGGTGAGATCACCCCCGAGGGGCTGATCGTCATCGGTGAGATCGCCCGCGACTTCGGCCTCTACACGAAGATCACCGGTGGTCAGCGAATCGACATGTTCGGTGCACGAGTGGAACAACTCCCGCTGATCTGGACACGGTTGGTGGATGCCGGCTTCGAGTCCGGTCACGCCTACGGCAAGTCCCTCCGTACGGTGAAGTCCTGTGTGGGCCAGACCTGGTGCCGTTACGGCGTCCAGGACTCCGTCCGGATGGCGATCGACCTGGAGCTGCGCTACCGGGGGCTGCGGTCGCCCCACAAGCTGAAGTCGGCGGTGTCGGGCTGTGCCCGCGAGTGCGCCGAGGCCCAGTCCAAGGACTTCGGCATCATCGCCACCTCGGGAGGCTGGAACCTGTACGTCGGCGGCAACGGCGGCGCGACCCCGCGCCACGCGGACCTGCTGGCCCAGGACCTGAACGACGCCGAACTGATCAGGCTGATCGACCGTTTCCTGATGTTCTACATCCGCACGGCGGACCGTCTGGAGCGCACGTCGACCTGGCTGGAGCGGATCCCCGGCGGCCTGGACCACGTACGTGACGTGGTCGTGGAGGACTCCCTCGGCATCTGCGAGGAGCTGGAGTCGCTGATGACCGCGCATGTCGCCCACTACCGCGACGAGTGGGCCGACACCATCAACGACCCCGAGAAGCTCGCCCGGTTCGTGTCCTTCGTGAACGCGCCGGACACCCCCGACCCGGTCGTCGGCTTCGTCCCCGAGCGCGACCAGATCAAGCCCGACCTGCCGCTGCTGTCCATCGGCCTGCGCCCCGCCGATGACGTCCTGGAAGGAAGTGCCCAGCGATGACCCTGGCACCCGAGACGACCGACCTGAAGGTCCAACTGCGCATCGACAACAGCGTCGACAGCTGGTTCACGGTCTGTGACCTGAACCTCCTGCTGCCGGGCCGTGGCGTGGCGGCCCTGCTGCCGGACGGCCGGCAGGCGGCCGTCTTCCGCGACCGCGCGGGCAGCCTGTACGCCATCGACAACCGCGACCCGTTCGGCGGGGCGGCGGTCCTCTCCCGCGGCCTGACCGGCACCCACCAGGGCCGCCCGTACGTCGCCTCCCCGCTCCTGAAGCAGCGCTTCGACCTGGAGTCGGGCCGCTGCCTCGACGACGAGACGGTGGCTGTGACGGTGTACGAGGTGCGCGCCGCCGCCTGACGAACCCCACTGCTGATCGTGAGCGCCCGCCCCAGCCACCGGCCGGGGCGGGCGCTCACCGCTTCAGCTCCTCGTACGTCACCCCGGTGAGCTCCTCGGAGGCGGCCCAAAGGCGTTCCCCCGCACGGTCGTCGAGTGTCCAGGACGCCCGCCAGGACTTCGCGGGCGAGCCGCGCCAGCCCAGGACCCTGGGGCCGATGAACGCGTCGGGCCGTACGCCGGGTGCGGTGGCCGCGTACAGCGTGGGCAGGGCGCCCGCGTCGGCGGACTGGGCGAAGTACCGGTTGCCGATCTCCATGAACCGCTCGGCGCCCCTGTGGCCCTGCATCCTGGGCGCGGCCGTCTGGAGGTTGGTGGCGGCGTACCCGGGGTGCGCGGCGGCGGCCACGAGGTCGGAGCCGGCTGCGGCCAGCCTGCGCGCCAGCTCGTGCGTGAAAAGCAGGTTGGCCGTCTTGGAACGCCCGTACGCGATCCAACGCCGGTAGTTCCGCTCGCTGTTGAGGTCGTCGATGTCGATGTTGGCGAAGGCGTGGGTACCGCTGGAGAGGTTCACGATCCGGGCGCCGGGCGTACCGGTCAGCGCCGGGAACAGCAGCCCGGTGAGCGCGAAGTGCCCGAGGTGGTTGACCCCGAACTGCGTCTCGAACCCGTCCACCGTCGTCCCGTACGGCAACGCCATCACGCCCGCGTTGTTGACGAGAAGGTCGATCCGCTCGTACGGAAGCTCAGCCACGAACTCCCGTACGGAGCTCAGGTCTCCGAGGTCCAGCCGCCAGAACTCGGCGATGCCGTCCGGCACTTCGCCCAGCAGCCGCCCGACCGCCTCGTTCCCGCGCGCCTCACTCCGGCACGCGAGCACGACCCGCGCCCCCGCGCGCGCCAACTCCCGCGCGGTGACGTACCCGAGCCCACTGTTGGCACCGGTGACGACGGCGGTACGGCCGCTCTGATCGGGGATGTCCTGCGCGTTCCAGCCCGACATGTCCGGGTTACCTCCATTGGCAGGTCTGGCGGACCTGGTGGGCCCAGGTTCGTGTCCCCAGACTGCGCCGGAAGGGCCACGATGGCCAGTTTCCACGCCCCGTTTCGGCTGCCTCTGCTGAAACCCGTGGCAGTACGGCCGCGGCCCGTTTCAGCGCTTGCGCCCCACCCCGCAGTAGGCGTCGACAGCCGAGGCAAGGCCGGCCGATCCGGGGCCGGGGCGCCACTCGGGCACCTGGACGACGCCCGGGTCCACCAGGTCGAGGCCGTCGAAGAAGCCGGCGATCTCGCTGATGCTCCGCACGTAGTACGGCACGGCGCCGCTCGCGTTGTACGCCTCCGACGCGGCGATCATGCCCTCGCTGGTGGCGGTGCTGTCGCTGATCACCAGGTGGCTCCCCGACGGCAGGCCCGCCATCAGCCGGCCCACCAGGTCACGCGCCTGGTCGTGGTCGGCGACATGGCCGAGCGTGTTGAGGATCATCAGGGCGACCGGCCGGGAGAGGTCCAGCGTGTCGGCCGCCGCTTCGAGGATCGTCTCGGGGGCGTACAGGTCGGCGTTCAGATAGACGGTCCGGCCCTCGGGGGTGCTGCCGAGCAGGGCGTCCGCGTGGGCCAGCACGATGGGGTCGTTGTCGACGTACACGATCCGGGCGTCCGGGGCGGCGCGCTGCGCGACCTCGTGGGTGTTGTCGGCGGTCGGCAGGCCGGTGCCGACGTCCAGGAACTGACGTACACCCTGCTCGTCTGCCAGGTAGCGGACGGCGCGTCCCAGGAAGTGGCGGCTGGTGACGGCCACGTCGACGAGACCCGGGAAGATCTCCTTGATGTGGTCCCCGATCTCCCGGTCGACCTCGTAGTTGTCCTTGCCGCCGACGAAGTAGTTCCAGAAGCGGGCGGAGTGCGGCTTGGAGGTGTCGATACGGGTGCGCGCGCGGGCGCCGGTACCGGACGAGGTGATGGGGTCGTCGTCTGACACGGCAGAGCCTCCTGCGTTTCGGTGCTGGTCATCACGTACCAACCTAGGTCAACTCGCTGTCAGCGCAGTGTGGTTGCGCTGGTCCAGGCTCGGGCACCGGAGGATTCCGGCCATCACCAACGGCCACCGGGGAGTCGCGATGCGTACATGACAATTCCATTCTGCCGCCCTAGGGTCCCTGACGTCACGGCACGTCACGCCCCCCCTTGGAGCGAGAGTGGACGCACGAGCGAACGCACACGTGGAACGCCGCACCCTCCTGCGCGCCGCCGTCATCGGCGGCTCGGCGGCCGTCCTCGGCGGCACCCTGTGGCGCGGCGCCGCCCACGCGGCCCCCGCCCAGCCGGGCACGGGCCCGTACGGAGCCCTCGCCGCGCCCGACGCCAACGGCATCAGGCTCCCCGCCGGCTTCACCAGCCGGGTCGTCGCCCGCTCGGGCCGGACGGTCACCGGAACGTCGTACACCTGGCACAACGCTCCTGACGGCGGGGCCTGTTACGCCGACGGCGCGGGCTGGATCTATGTCTCCAACTCGGAGACCAACCCGTCGGGCGGCGCGAGCGCGGTCAGGTTCTCGTCGACGGGCGCGGTCACCTCCGCGTACCGCATCCTGTCGGGCACGCGCCAGAACTGCGCGGGCGGACCCACCCCGTGGAACACCTGGCTGTCCTGCGAGGAGGTGTCGCTGGGGTACGTCTACGAGGCCGACCCCTGGGGCGCCGACGCGGCGACGCAGCGCCCGGCGATGGGCCGCTTCAAGCACGAGGCGGCAGCGGCGGACCCGGTCCGCGAGGTCGTCTACCTGACCGAGGACGAGACGAACGGCCGCTTCTACCGCTTCGTCCCCACGACTTGGGGCAACCTGTCGTCCGGCACCCTCCAGGTCCTGGTGGCCGGAACGGCGACCTCGGGCTCGTACACCTGGGCGACGGTCCCGGACCCGGACGGCTCCCCGACGACCACCCGCACCCAGGTCTCCGGCTCGAAGTCCTTCAACGGCGGCGAGGGTTGTCACTACGCCGACGACAAGGTCTGGTTCACGACGAAGGGCGACAACAGGGTCTGGCAGCTCAACCTGCTGGCGAACACATACGAGTTGGCGTACGACGACTCCCTCGTCACCTCGGGCACGGCCCCGCTGACCGGCGTCGACAACATCACCGGTACGTCGTCGGGCGACCTGTTCGTGGCGGAGGACGGCGGCACCATGGAGATCTGCGTGATCACGCCGGACGACGTGATCGCCCCGTTCCTGCGCGTCGACGGCCAGTCGGCCTCGGAGATCACGGGCCCGGCGTTCTCGCCGAACGGCAGCCGCCTGTACTTCTCCAGCCAGCGGGGCACGAGCGGCAGCTCCTCGGGCGGCATCACGTACGAGGTGACGGGCCCGTTCCGCTCATAGGCACCGCCGCCGTACGTCCGCACTGCGCACCGGCGTTGATGTCAGTGGTGCGCAGTACGTTGCGGGCATGGGCGTATACCTGGTCGATGTCGGTGCGGAGGAGTGGTTCGGTGAGGACGAGGAGGGGCGGGCGGAGATCGCCGCGGGCCTGAACGCGGAGCTGGTACGGCGCGGCCTGCCCCGGTTCGAGTCGGTGCCCGCGGCAGCGGACTTCGTACGAGGGTCGGGCCGGTCCTTCGAGGAGAAACTGGTCCCGTCCATGGACAGCTTCCTGGCGCTGTGCGAGACGCACCTCTCGGAGGCGGAGACCGATCTGCTCTGCGGCTGGTCGGTACTGGTGCCGGTGTCCCTCGACGAGGAGATCGAGCTGCCGGTCGAGTCCTCGTACTCCGACTCGACGGTGATCGTGGGCGCCCCGCAAGTCCTGGCGATCGCCGCGAAGTTGGCATCGGAGGTCGCACTGCCGCCCGAGGTCCCGGAGATGTGCGACAACCTGGACCTGACCAGCTGGTTCCTGGACGGCGCGGCGAAGGAGCTGTCGGCGACCCGGCCGGGGGCGTGGGCCGGGGATCTGGACGCCTCCTTCTATGTCGCCCTGTACTTGCGCGCGGCACAGCACTCGCTCAGACGGGGGTGTCCGATGGTCTACTCCTGACGGTCCGTTCCTTACGTGGCGGGCGGGGCCGGGGACACCGACGAGCGTCCCGGAGGATGCTCAGTCAAGACAGAACTCGTTGCCCTCGATGTCCTGCATCACGACGCACGACTCGTTGTAGTCGTCGGCAACCAGCACTCGCTCGCACACCGCGCCGAGCGCGACCAGTCGTGCGCACTCGGCTTCGAGCGCGGCGAGGCGCTCTTCACCCACGAGCCCGGTGCCGACCCGCACGTCAAGATGCACCCGGTTCTTGACGACCTTGCCTTCGGGCACACGCTGGAAGTAGAGCCGCGGGCCCACGCCCGAGGGATCACCGCAGGCGAACCCTGCGCCCTGCCGCTCGGGCGGCAGCGAGCGATCGAAATCGTCCCACGTGGCAAATCCCTCCGGCGGCGGCGGTACGACGTACCCCAGCACCTCGCACCAGAAGCGAGCGACGCGCTCAGGATCTGCGCAGTCGAAGGTGACCTGGAACTGCCTGATCGATGACATCGGCGCACCATAGCAAGGGGCTCTGTCGCTCATTTCCCGGTGTGCACCGAGCCCAGCGAAAAGGCGGCATCCCCCGCACAGGGATGCCGCCCCTTCTCGTACACCGGAGCCACCATCAGGTCGCTGAGGGTCGGGGTGACCGACGACAGCTCCGGAGCTCAGGGCGCCCAACAGGCCTACGGCCTACGGACGTTGCCTGGACCCCCTACCGGTGATCGCTTCCCGCCGAGGACGAAGCCGCCCGCCCCGCCTCCAGCCGCGCCACCGGAATCCGGAACGGTGAGCAGCTGACGTAGTCCAGGCCCACCTCGTGGAAGAAGTGCACCGACTCCGGGTCGCCCCCGTGCTCGCCGCACACGCCCAGCTTCAGGTCGGGGCGCGTCGCCCGCCCCGCCTCCACCGCGGACTTGACCAGCGCACCCACCCCGTCGCGGTCGATCGTCTCGAACGGGGAGACGCCGAAGATGCCCTTCTCCAGGTACGCCGTGAAGAACGAGGCCTCCACGTCGTCCCGGCTGAAACCCCACACCGTCTGCGTCAGGTCGTTCGTGCCGAAGGAGAAGAACTCGGCCGCCTCCGCGATCTGTCCCGCCGTCAGTGCGGCACGCGGCAGTTCGATCATCGTGCCGAGCGCCAACTTCAGTTCCACGCCGGTCTGTTCGATGACCTCGGCGATGACCTGCTCGGCCTCGTCGCGCACGATCTCCAGCTCCTGGACCGTGCCCACGAGCGGGATCATGATCTCGGCGCGCGGGTCGCCCTTGGCGTTCTTGCGCTCGGCCACCGCTTCCGCGATCGCCCGTACCTGCATGGTGAACAGGCCGGGGATGACCAGGCCCAGCCTTACGCCACGCAGGCCCAGCATCGGGTTCTGCTCGTGCAGGCGGTGTACCGCCTGGAGCAGGCGCAGGTCGTTCTCGTGCGGGTCCTTGCGGGACTCGGCGAGTGCCACCCGTACCGACAACTCCGTGATGTCCGGCAGGAACTCGTGCAGTGGGGGGTCCAACAGGCGGATGGTGACCGGGAGTCCGTCCATCGCCTCGAACAGCTCGACGAAGTCCCGCTTCTGGAGCGGGAGAAGAGCCTTCAGGGAATCCTCGCGCTCCGTGTCCGTGTCCGCGAGGATCAGTCGCTCCACGTACTCGCGCCGCTCGCCCAGGAACATGTGCTCCGTACGGCACAGCCCGATGCCCTGGGCCCCGAAGCGGCGCGCCCGCAGCGCGTCCTCGGCGTTGTCCGCGTTCGCCCGTACGCGCAGCCGGCGCTTGCGGTCCGCGAAGGCCATGATGCGGTGGACGGCCTCCACCAGTTCGTCGGCGTCGTCGGCGCCCGCGTGCATCCGGCCCTCGAAGAACTCCACCACAGGGGAGGGGACGACGGGGACCTCGCCCAGGTACACCTTGCCGCTCGAACCGTCGATGGAGATCAGGTCGCCCTCCTCCACCACATGTCCGCCCGGCACCGTCATCCGGCGCCGCTTGGTGTCGACCTCCAGCTCCTCCGCGCCGCACACGCACGTCTTGCCCATGCCGCGCGCCACGACGGCCGCGTGGGACGTCTTGCCGCCCCGCGAGGTCAGGATGCCCTCCGCCGCGATCATGCCGTCGAGGTCGTCCGGGTTCGTCTCCCGGCGGACCAGGATCACCCGCTCCCCCGAACGCGACCACTTCACCGCGGTGTACGAGTCGAACACCGCCTTGCCGACCGCCGCACCCGGTGACGCTGCGATGCCCCGGCCGACCTGCTTGACCTTCGCCTGGTCGTCGAAGCGCGGGAACATCAGCTGGGCCAGCTGGGCGCCCGTGACTCGCTGGAGTGCTTCCGCCTCGTCGATGAGGCCCTGGTCGACAAGCTGCGTGGCGATACGGAAGGCCGCGCCCGCCGTGCGCTTGCCGACGCGCGTCTGGAGCATCCACAACTGGCCGCGCTCGATGGTGAACTCGATGTCGCAGAGATCCTTGTAGTGGTTCTCCAGGGTCGCCATGATCCGCATCAGCTGGTCGTACGACTTCTTGTCGATCTGCTCCAGCTCGGCGAGCGGGACCGTGTTGCGGATGCCCGCCACCACGTCCTCACCCTGCGCGTTCTGCAGGTAGTCGCCGTACACGCCCTGGTGGCCGCTGGCCGGGTCGCGGGTGAACGCGACGCCCGTGCCCGAGTCCGGGCCGAGGTTGCCGAAGACCATCGAGCAGATGTTGACCGCCGTGCCGAGGTCGCCGGGGATGCGTTCCTGGCGGCGGTAGAGTTTCGCGCGGTCCGTGTTCCAGGAGTCGAAGACCGCGTGGATCGCGAGGTCCATCTGCTCGCGCGGGTCCTGCGGGAAGTCGCGGCCCGCCTCGGTCTTGACGATCTTCTTGAACCTGGTGACCAGCTTCTTGAGGTCCGCGGCCTCCAGCTCCGTGTCGACCGCGACCTTCTTGGCCGTCTTCGCCGCGTCCAGCGCGTCCTCGAACAGCTCGCCGTCGACGCCGAGGACCGTCTTGCCGAACATCTGGATGAGGCGGCGGTACGAGTCCCACGCGAAGCGCTCGTCGCCGGCCTGCTTGGCGAGGCCCTGGACCGATTTGTCGGACAGGCCGATGTTCAGCACCGTGTCCATCATTCCCGGCATCGAGAACTTCGCCCCGGAACGGACGGACACGAGGAGGGGGTTGTCGGCCCGGCCGAGCTTCTTGCCCATGGCCTCTTCGAGGGCCGCGAGGTGTGCACTCACCTCGTCACGCAGTGCCGCGGGCTCGTCGCCACTGTCGAGGTACGTCTTGCAGGCCTCGGTGGTGATCGTGAAGCCCGGAGGCACCGGAAGGCCCAGATTGGTCATCTCGGCGAGGTTGGCACCTTTGCCGCCGAGCAGGTCCTTGAGGTCCCTGTTGCCCTCGGTGAAGTCGTAGACGAACTTCACGCCCTCAACACTGGTGCCCGGCTGAACTACGTGGGGATCTTTGTTTTCCGACACGGGTCCCAACTCCTTGAGGACGCGGTGGCTGCCCTGACGGCGAGGAACATACCCAGATCGAAGGCCTCTGGGTACGTCCACTTGCGTGTCATGTGCCTGTAACCAGCCGTCCGCCACCAGATCCAAAGTCAAGGCTTGACCAGCAGTCGGGGCCGCGTGTTTTCACTTCTTGAAGGCAGTGGCAGGCACATGCCCATTTTGTCGCTCACATGAGCAGCCTGCAACACGTCTGAGTTTTATCGATGAACGATCAAAGAGTGGCACTCAGTGCCACCCTTTGAGAAGTGCAGCCGCTCGCGATACGCTCATCTGAGCGCAACCCCTATCAAGGGTGGCGAGAATCACGCGAGACAACCGGCCCGGATTTCACCATGCGGACGCCGACGCGGACGGGAAACACCCCCGTCGCAAGCCGCCCAGCAGCTCACACGCCGAGCGCCGTCAGCCGCTCCTCCACCCGCTCCGGCGCATACAGGTACTCGACGACCATCGCCCCGGCCCCCACCAGCCCCGCCCGCTCCCCCAGCCTCGACGTCACCACGTCCAGATGAGCGGTCGAGCGCGGCAGCGCCCGCTGGTACAGCAGTTCCCGTACGCCCGTCAGGAACGGCGTGCCGGCGAGGTCCCCCGCGATCATCAGCACGCCGGGGTTGAGCAGCGTCACCACCGTCGCCAGCACGTCCCCCACACTCCGGCCCGCCTCGCGCGCCAGCGCGACCGCCCCCGGATGCCCGGCCGCGAGCAGGTCCCGCACGTCCGAGCCCGACGCCGCCGGCACCCCCGTCGCGGCGAGCCGGCGGGCGACGGCGCCACCGCTCGCGACGGCGGCAAGGCAGCCGTACGCCCCGCACCGGCACAGCGCTTCAGCTCCCTGCGGAACGCGGATGTGCCCGATGTCCCCGGCGCCGCCGTCGATGCCCCGGAACACCGAACCGCCGACCACCACGCCCGCGCCGATGCCCGTCGACACCTTCACCAGCACGAAGGCCGAGCAGTCGGGGTGTCCGGTGCGCTGTTCGCCGTACGCCATGAGGTTGGCGTCGTTGTCCACCAGCACCGGGACCTTCGCGGCGGCGGCCGTATCGCCCGTGTGTTCGGCGAAGGCGCGGGCCAGGCGGGTCCTGATGTCGTAGCCGTCCCAGCCCGGCATGATCGGCGGCTGGACGACGCGGCCGTTGTCCGTGTCGACCGGGCCCGGTACCGCGAGGCCGATGCCGCAGACCTCGGACGGCCGGTGGCCGGCCTTCGTCAGGAGTTCCGCGAACCAGCGGCCGAGTTCGCCGAGTACCACGTCCGGACCGTCGTCGACGGCCAGCGCACCCGAGTGTTCCACCAGAAGCTCACCCGTGAGGGTGAGGACGGCGGCGCGGGCATGACGCGTGTCCAGGTCTGCGGTGAGCACGACCGCGTGGGCGTCGTCGAACTCCAGGGTGATGGACGGGCGACCGCCCAGCGGCGAGTCGACCGGACCCGAGGCGCCCTCGCGCAGCCAGCCCGCGCGAAACAGCCGGTCGAGCCGGTGGCCGACCGTCGCCCGTGAGAGACCCGTCACCTGTTGCAGGGCACCTCGAGTCGTGGCGCGTCCGCTGCGTACCAGTTCGAGCAGATCACCGGCGCTCGCCTGAGCGCGACTACTCATGCGCACCCCCTTGTGTTTCTCAAGCCTGCATTACATATTGAGTTTTGCGTGTTAAATAGACGTAACTCTACGGTGGCCTCGACCGAACCGGTCGGGCCGAACGTCTTCGGGGAGCCCCGAGTGGATCGCACTGCCCAGCTGACCTCCCGCGCAACGACGCACTCCGTCGTATACGAACCGGACGTGCCGACACATTCCCCGCACGCCCTGCACGTCAGGGCGGCCGAGGTGCTGAAGGCCAACTGGACCGGCACCTCGACGGTCCCCTCGCGCGGCCTGTATCCGCACCAGTGGTCCTGGGACTCCGCGTTCATCGCGATCGGCCTGCGCCATCTGTCGCCGCTGCGCGCGCAGACGGAGCTGGAGACGCTGCTCTCCGCCCAGTGGGGCGACGGGCGGATCCCGCACATCGTCTTCAATCCCTCCGTCCCGCTCGACGCGTACTTCCCGAGCCCCGACTTCTGGCGCTCCTCGACCGCGGGGCGCGCTGCGGGCGCCCCGCGCACCGTACAGACGTCCGGCATCGTGCAGCCACCGGTGCACGCGCTGGCCGTCTGGCTGGTGCACCAGGCCGACCCCGGCCTGTCCCGCTCGCGCGGCTTCCTCGCCCACGCCTACCCCAGGCTCGCCGCCTGGCACCGCTATCTGCTGCACCGCCGTGACCTGGGCGGGGGCGGCCTCGCGTCGGTCGTGCACCCCTGGGAACAGGGTATGGACAACAGCCCCTGCTGGGACGCCCCGCTGAGCCGCGTCACCCCGGCCCCGGCCCGCTCCTTCCGCCGCGCCGACCTCGACCACGGAGCCGCCGAGGACCGGCCGACGGACCTGGACTACGGGCGGTACGTGCGGCTGGCCACCGACTACCGGGACGGCGAATACGCGGACGGGGCGGGCGAGTTCGCCGTCGAGGACCCCTCCTTCAACGCGCTTCTGATCGCCTCGGAGCACGCGCTGGCCCGTATCGCCCAGGAGTTGGGCGCGACGGGGACGGCCCGGCACGCCCGCGCGGAACGCCTGACGGCGGCGCTGGTGGAGCGGCTGTGGGACCCGGCGGAGGGGATGTTCTTCTGCCGCGATGTGCGCGATCCAGGGGCCACCGGCGGTGGTAAGCCCGGCGTCGGCGCCCTCGTGCCCGAGCGCAGCGTCTCCGGCCTCGTCCCGCTCCTCCTCCCGACGCTCCCCCGGGACATCGCCGCCACCCTCGTCCGTACCGCGCGCGGGCCCCACTTCGGGCTCGGTGGCGCCGCCCGCCTCGTGCCGTCCTACGACCTGCTCGGCGAGGCCTTCGACCCGCACCGCTACTGGCGCGGGCCGGCCTGGTTCAACACGGGGTGGCTGGTGGAGCGCGGGCTGCGGCAGCACGGCGAGCGGGCGCACGCCGGCGCGCTGCGCACGGCGCTGCTGGAGACCGCCGACGCCTCGGAGTTCGCGGAGTACGTGGACCCGTACACCGGTGAGGCCTGCGGGGCGCTCGGCTTCGGCTGGACCGCCGCGCTCACCCTCGACCTGCTCCACCAGCAGCCCTTCGACGACAGCGACATCAACAGCGCGTTCGACATGAGTGACAAGGGAGGCGAACGGCGATGACGGACCGGCATCATCTGCTCGTGCATGGCGGGACGTTCGCGGCCGTCGGCGACGGCGGGGACATCAGCGGCGTACGCGGTGGCAGCCACCCCGACGGGATGTTCGTGCGTGACGCACGGCATTTGAGCCGTTGGCAGCTCACCGTCGACGGCGCCGTCCCCGAGACGCTCAGCCCGGTCGCCGACGGGGACACCGCACGCTGTGTCCTCGTACCGCGCGGCGGCCGCCAGGAGCCGCCCGCCTACACCCTCTTCCGTGAACAGGCCGTCACGGACGGCTCGTTCGTCGAGGCGCTGCGCGTGACCAGCAACCGTCCGGTGCCGGTGACGGTCCGGATAGCGGTCACCGCCGACGCCGACTTCACGGACCAGTTCGAGCTGCGCTCCGACCACCGTACGTACGTCAAGTCCGGCGCCGTCCGCAAGCGCGAAGTCCTCGACGACGGCGTCGAGTTCAGCTACCGGCGCGGTGAGTGGCTGTCCTGTACGACGGTCACCGCCGAGCCCGCCCCCGACGGTGTCGAGGAGACCGGCACCGGCGCCCGGCGCCTCGTCTGGACCCTGGATCTCGAACCGCACGGTTCGGCGGAACTGGCGCTGCGCGTCGCCGCCCGTCCGCACGGCGCGACCAAAAAACCGCTGGTACCCGCCTCTCCCTCCGCCGCCAACGATCAACTCCTCGCGCTGGAAGGGGAGTTCGTCGAGGGCATCGCCTTCCCCACCGGCTGGCCCGAGCTGGCGGCGGCCTGCGCACGCGGCCTCTCCGACCTGGCGGTACTCCAGGTCCCCGCGACCGGACCCGACGGCGAGGAGCTGCGCGTACCGGCCGCCGGCGCACCCTGGTTCCTCACCCTCCTGGGCCGCGACGCACTCCTCACCTCCCTCTTCGCACTGCCCTACCGCCCCCAACTCGCCGCCGCCACCCTCCCGGCGCTCGCCGCGACCCAGGCGACCGAGGTCGGCCCGGGCTCCGTGGCCCAGCCGGGCAAGATCGTGCACGAGGTGCGGCACGGCGAGCTGGCGCACTTCGGGCAGGTGCCGTACGGGCGTTACTACGGCTCGGTCGACGCGACACCGCTGTTCCTGGTGCTCCTCGGGGCATACGTCGAGCAGACCGGTGACACGGCCCTGGCCCGCCGCCTCGAAGCCAACGCCCGCGCGGCGATCGGCTGGATGCTGGACCACGGCGGTCTGACGTCCCGCGGCTATCTGGTCTACCGGGCCGACCAGGGCGGTCTCGCCAACCAGAACTGGAAGGACTCCCCCGGCGCCATCTGCTCGGCCGACGGCACCCGCGCAAGCGGCCCGGTGATGGCGGCGGGGGCCCAGGGCTACGCGTACGACGCGCTGCGCCGTACGGCCCAACTCGCCCGCACGGTATGGCACGACGAGGTGTACGCCGCCCTCCTCGAACAGGCGGCGGCCGACCTCCGGGACCGTTTCCAGCGGGACTTCTGGATGCCGGAGCACTCCTTCCCTGCCCTCGCGCTGGACGGCGACGGCAACCAGGTGGACGCGCTGGCCTCCGACGCGGGACACCTTCTCTGGTCGGGGCTGCTCGACAAGGAGTTGGGCGAGAAGGTCGGCCGGCGCCTGGTGGAGCCGGACTTCTTCTCCGGCTGGGGCGTACGGACGCTGGCGTCTGGACAGTCCGCCTACCACCCCCTCTCGTACCACCGGGGCTCGGTCTGGCCGCACGACAACGCCCTGATCACGCTGGGCCTTTCCCGGTACGGACTGCACGACGAGGCCCGTACGGTCGCCCACGCCCTGGTCGACGCCGCGACCGCCACCGGCCACCGCCTTCCCGAGGTCCTCGCCGGTTACGGCCGCGACACCCACGGTGAGCCGGTGCCCTATCCGCACGCGTGTGTACGGGAATCCCGGTCGGCGGCGGCCCCGTTGGCGCTGCTCACGGCGGTGGGGGGCGCCTGACAGGAC
This sequence comes from Streptomyces sp. ADMS, assembly GCF_033441795.1. NCBI lineage: Bacteria > Bacillati > Actinomycetota > Actinomycetes > Kitasatosporales > Streptomycetaceae > Streptomyces > Streptomyces sp. ADMS. The sequence goes on from NZ_JAVFVX010000040.1 coordinate 43,409, forward strand.
GTAGACGAGGTGTGACGTGTGACGCCGCGTGTGGCCGCGTGTGGCCGCGTGTGGCCGCGTGTGGCCGGTCGCTTGACGAGGCGTTTGCCCGGTGTTCGCCGGCTGCTTGGGCACGCAGACTGAACGGAGGCTGAGGGCCCGCCGTACGGGATGGTGGCGGACCCCGGCCCCCGCGCCCGGGTCCGCCGCTCCTGCACGGGCTTCACACGGAAGGACCTTCGGGGTGCCTCTGTTCACGCGCTTCAACCCATCGACGGACGCCACCACCGAGGCACCTTCGGCCGAGACGCCATCCCCGGACACGGGCGACGGTGCGACGGAGACCGCGGCTGTCACGGAAGCAACCGGTGCGGCTGACACGGTGGTTGAGGAGGCGCCTACGGAAACGACGCCGGACGAGGCCACCCCGGCCGGGAATCCGGTCGCGGACGCCGAGAAGACACCGGCATCTGAAGCTGAAGAGACGCCGGTCACGGAGACACCCGGAGGGGACGCCCTCGCCGAAGAAGCGCCCCCACAACCCGCACCGCCAGCCGCACAACCCGACGAGCCCGACGAACCCACCTCAGCCACCAAGGCCACCGAACCCGACCAACCCACCTCAACCACCAAACCCACCGAACCCGACTGGCGTACCCGTCGCCCCACCGCCGCCCGTAACCTGCGCTGGGCCGCCACCGCCCTCTCCGCGCTCCTCGTGCTCGTCGCCCTGCAGATGCCGAACACCACCGGCAATCTCAGGATCAGCGAGTTCTTCCGGCTCCCGGCGGAGGCGATCGTCGCAGCTGTCGTGCTGCTCGCGATGCCGCGCCGGCCGCGAGTGATCACGGCGGCGTGCATCGGTGCCTTCCTCGGCGCGCTGACCGTGCTGAACCTGATGGACATGGGGTTCGTCGAGTATCTGGGCCGGCACTTCAACATCGTGCTCGACTGGCAGCTGCTCGCCGACGCGCAGTCGTACATCACCGACACCGTCGGTACGGCGGGGTCGATCGCCGCCACCCTCGCCGTGATCGTGCTCGCGCTGCTGCTGCCCGCCGGGACGGCCCTCGCGGCCGTGCGGCTCAGCAACCTCCTCGCCCGCAACAACGCCCTCGCCACCAGGGCCACGCTCATCGCCGGCACCGTCTGGATCACCTGCATGTCCCTCGGCGTCACGATCGGCGGGGTACCGATCGCCTCGGACCACACCGCCGGGGTCGTGAAGGTGCACGTGCGGCGGGCGAGCGACACGTTCCGCGACGAGGCCGCGTTCGAGAAGTTCGCCAAGGACGACCCCTTCGCCAACACACCGGGCGACCAGCTGGTGCCGGACCTGCGCGGCAAGGACGTCATCTTCACGTTCATCGAGAGCTACGGCCGCAGCGCGATCGAGGACCCGATGATGGCGCCCGGCGTCGGCAAGACGCTCGCCGACCAGACCCAGGCCCTGACGGACGCCGGGTTCGCCGCGAAGAGCGGCTGGCTGACCTCGGCGACGTACGGCGGCAGCAGCTGGCTCGGCCACTCCACGTTCCTGTCGGGCCTGTGGATCAACAGCCAGCAGCGCTACAACACCCTCGTCAACAGCGACCGCCTCACCCTCACCGAGGCGTTCCGGCGCACCGGCGACTGGCGGACGGTCGGTGTGATGCCGGGCGTGCAGAAGAGGTGGCCGGAGGAGAAGTTCTACGGCCTGGAGAAGAACTACGAATCCAGGGACCTCGGTTACAAGGGACCGAAGTTCAGCTGGTCGACCATGCCGGACCAGTACACGCTGGAGGCCTTCCAGCGTCTGGAGCACGGCAGGAAGCAGGACAAGCCGCTGATGTCCGAGATCATCCTGACCTCAAGTCACCAGCCCTGGGCGCCCCTTCCGGAAACGGTTCCGCAGGACCAGATCGGCGACGGCTCGGTGTTCGACTCGGTCCAGAAGGCGGGCAAGGACCCGAAGGACGTCCTCTACGACGGCGTCAAGGCCAAGCAGGAGTACGCCAAGTCGATCCAGTACTCGGTCACCAGCCTCATCGACTGGCTCACCCGGTACGGCACCGACGACACCGTCCTCGTCTTCCTCGGCGACCACCAGCCCATGTCCCGGGTCAGTGGCACCAACGCCAGCCGTGACGTACCGGTGTCGGTCGTGGCCAAGGACCCGAAGATCCTGGACAGGATCGCCGACTGGAACTGGACGGACGGCCTGCGCCCCGCCGACGATGGGCCGGTCTGGAAGATGAGCGCGTTCCGCGACAAGTTCCTTACGGCGTACGGCTCGACGCCCCACCCGTGAGCGACCGTAGCTGTCCGGGTCGGGCCGCGCCCCCGTAGGGGCGCGGGGAACGGCACGACCATCCACAGCGGACCCGCGGGCGACGGACCACCAGGAGGACCTCAGCCCCCCGACGTGTCCAGCTCCGCGTCCTCACTCACGCCCGCGCAGTCGTACGGGTCCCTCAGCCAGCCGTCCGGCAGCACCACCCGGTTGTTGCCGGACGTACGGCCTCGGGGCCCGTCGGCGCCGACGGGCCAGGGCTGGTCGAGGTCCAACTCGTCGAGTCCGGAACGGAGTTCGGCGAGCGAGGAGGTGATCGCGAGTCGCTTGCGCATCTCGGAGCCGACCGCGAAGCCCTTCAGGTACCAGGCGACATGCTTGCGGAAGTCGATGACCCCGCGCGCCTCGTCCCCGATCCACTCACCGAGCAGCGTGGCGTGCCGGACCATCACGTCGGCCACCTCACGGAGGGACGGGCGCGCGATGGCATCCGTACGTCCCTCGAAGGCCGCCACCAGGTCAGCGAACAGCCATGGCCGGCCGAGGCACCCGCGCCCGACGACCACTCCGTCGCACCCGGTCTCCCGGACCATCCGCAGCGCGTCCTCGGCCGACCAGATGTCGCCGTTGCCGAGCACGGGAATCTCCGGCACATGCTCCTTGAGGCGGGCGATCGCGTCCCAGTCCGCCGTGCCGCCGTAGTGCTGGGCGGCGGTGCGGCCGTGCAGCGCGATGGCCGTCACGCCCTCCTCCACCGCGATCCGGCCGGCGTCGAGGTAGGTGATGTGGTCGTCGTCGATGCCCTTGCGCATCTTCATCGTGACGGGGATGTCCCCGGCCCCGGACACCGCCTCGCGCAGGATCGCGCGCAGCAGGTTCCGCTTGTACGGGAGCGCCGAGCCGCCGCCCTTCCGCGTCACCTTCGGGACGGGGCACCCGAAGTTGAGGTCGATGTGGTCGGCCAGGTCCTCCTCCGCGATCATGCGGACGGCCTTGCCGACGGTCGCCGGGTCGACACCGTACAGCTGGATCGAGCGCGGCTTCTCGGTCGCGTCGAAGTGGATCAGCTGCATGGTCTTCTCGTTGCGCTCGACCAGCGCCCGGGTCGTGATCATCTCGCTGACGAACAGGCCCTTGCCCCCACTGGCTCCATCCTTCGGTTCGCCTCCGGCGAAGTGCCTGCACAGCGTGCGGAAGGGCGCGTTGGTGATCCCGGCCATGGGGGCGAGGACGACGGGCGGCTGCACGGCGTGCGGGCCGATCCGGAGGAGGCGTGCGGGGGCGGTCACGGGCGTGGGCATCCGCCCATTCTCGCGCACCGAATGGAGTACAGCCAAAGTCGTTAGTTAGCCGTACTATGGACCGCATGTCCGAGCTGAGCCCCCGCCGCCGCATGCTGGTGCTCGCGATCTGCTGCATGAGCCTGCTGATCGTGAGCCTCGACGTCACTGTCCTCAATGTCGCGCTGCCCTCCATGGAGAGAGATCTGGGCGCGAGTGTGGCCGGTATGCAGTGGGCGCTCGACGCGTACACGCTGGTGCTGGCCTCGCTGCTGATGCTCGCGGGCTCGACCGCCGACCGGATAGGCCGCCGCCGGGTGTTCAAGACCGGGCTGGTGCTGTTCACGCTGGGCTCGGTGCTCTGCTCGCTCGCCCCGGACCTCGACTCGCTCATCGCGTTCCGCATGATCCAGGCGATCGGCGGCTCGATGCTCAATCCGGTCGCCATGTCGATCATCACCAACACCTTCACCGACCCGCGCGAGCGGGCCCGGGCGATCGGGGCGTGGGGCGCGGTGGTCGGCATTTCCATGGCCGCCGGCCCGATCGTCGGCGGCCTGCTCGTGGACACCGTCGGCTGGCGGTCGATCTTCTGGATCAACCTGCCGGTGGGCCTGGCCGCGCTCCTGCTGACCTGGCGGTACGTCCCCGAGTCCCGGGCGCCGAAGGCCCGCCGCCCGGACCCGGTCGGCCAGGTGCTGGTCATCGCGCTGCTCGGCTCGCTGACGTACGCGATCATCGAGGCACCCCACTCGCCGGTCACGCACACGCTCACCTTCGGGGCGGTCGCCCTGGCCGCGCTGCTCGGGCTGCTGTACTACGAGCCCCGGCGCAGCGAACCCCTCATCGACCTGCGCTTCTTCCGGTCGGTGCCGTTCAGTGGGGCGACCGTGGTCGCGGTGAGCGCGTTCGCGGCGCTGAGCGGGTTCCTGTTCCTGTCGACCCTGTATCTGCAGAACGTGCGGGGGCTGTCCGCGCTGCACGCCGGTCTGTGGATGCTGCCGATGGCAGTGATGTGCTTCGTGTGCGCGCCGATCTCGGGGCGGCTGGTCGGCAGCCGGGGGCCCCGGTTCTCGCTCCTCATGGCGGGCGTCGCGATGACCGCGAGCGGGGTCCTGTTCGCCGGGTTCGACGCGGAGTCGTCGAACGTGACCTTGGTCATCGGGTACTTCCTGTTCGGCCTCGGCTTCGGCTTCGTCAACGCGCCCATCACCAACACGGCCGTCTCGGGCATGCCCCGCACCCAGGCCGGGGTGGCCGCCGCGGTCGCCTCCACCAGCCGCCAGACCGGGGGCACGCTCGGGGTCGCGGTGATCGGCGCGGTGCTGGCGTCGGGCATCGGTTCGGGCCCGTACACGGAGGTGTTCGCCGCCGCGGCACGGCCCGGCTGGTGGATCATCGCGGGCTGCGGCCTGGCCGTACTGGTCCTGGGTGCCGTCACGACCGGCGGCTGGGCCCGGCGGACGGCGGAGCGGACCGCGGAGCGCCTGGAGGACGAGAACAGCACGAGTGAGCGTAAGGACATGGGCGGGGAGAAGGGCGTGCGGGGTGCGGCGGGGGCGCGCAGCACAATGTGAGCCGTTGCTGTAACCCATTGCTGATGATCACCGTTGTGATCATGCAAGGGCACCAGCAACTCGACGAATACGAAGAGGGCGTGGCCGATCGTGGGGGCAGCCGGGTCGCGGCGGACGGTCGGATTCCCCGTGCCGGGCACGAGTTTCGTGGGCCGACGCCATGAACTGACGCAGGCCAGGCGGCTGTTGGCCGCCACCCGGCTGCTGACGCTCACCGGTCCCGGCGGGGTGGGCAAGACCAGACTGGCGGGGCGGGTGGCGGAGGGGGCCGTACGGGGTTTCCCGGACGGGGTCTGGCTGGTGCCGCTGGCCGCCGTGCGGGACGGCGCGCTGGTCGCGCACGCGGTTGCGGATGCGCTCGGCATCCGGGACGAGACGTACCGGGCGCCGTTGGAGGCGGTCGTCGAGCATCTGCGCAGCAGGCGGCTGCTGCTGGTCCTGGACAACTGCGAGCACGTGGCGGACGCCTGTGCCTCACTGGTGGCCACGGTGCTCGGGGCGACCTCGCGCGTCCGGGTGCTGGCCACCAGCCGCCACCGGCTCGGCCTCACGGAGGAGCGGTTGCTCCCGGTGGCCCCGCTGGCCACCCCGGCCCCCGGTGACCCCCTTGCCGGAGCGGAGTTCCCGGCGCTGCGGCTGTTCGCCGACCGGGCGGCGGCCGTGGTGCCCGGCTTCGAGATCACCGACGACAACCGTGCGGCCGTGGCCCGCCTCTGCCACCGCCTGGACGGCCTCCCGCTGGCCATCGAGCTGGCGGCCGTACGGATGCACGCCCTGGGCGTGGAGCAACTGGACGAACGCCTCGGCGAACGCCTGGGCGACCGCTACCGCCTCCTCACCTGCGGCAGCCCGGCCGCCCCACCCCGCCACCGGACCCTCCGCTCGGCCGTGGACTGGAGCCACGACCTGTGCACCCCGCAGGAGCAGCTCGCCTGGGCCCACCTGTCGGTGTTCACCGGCAGCTTCGCCCTGCCGGGGGCGGAGGCGGTGTGCGGTGACTCCCTTGGCGGGCGGTCGGGTACGACGGGGGGCGCCGGCGCCACCGACGGGCCCATCGCGGCAGGAGCGCCCCCCGCAGACGGCGGGACGGGGCCGGCCTCGGCGGCAGCCACGGCCCGCCCGTACGACGAGCCCGCCCCGGCCAGGACAGCCCGATCGAGCGCGGCGCCCACCCCGGGCAGCCATGAAGCCGACCCCGGCGCCCCAACGGCAGCGGCCGATACCGCGCCCGGTGCCGCCCGTGCAGCCGTGCTGGGTGCCGTCGTCGGGCTGGTGGAGAAGTCCGTGCTGGTCAGGGAGGAAGGCGGGGTTGGCGGGGGAATCGGCACCCGGTACCGGATGCTCACTCTTCTCCGTGAGTACGGGCAGGAGAAGCTGGAGGCGCTCGGGGCGGCCGGGGACACCCGGCGTCGGTTGTGCGCACACTTCGTGCGTGTCGCGGAGGAGCACGAACGGAGGTGGTTCGGGCCGGATCAGCCGGGCACACTGGCCGGGCTGCGCGCCGAGCACGACAATCTGCGCGCGGCGCTCGACTTCTGTCTCACCACCCCCGGCGAGTCCCCGCGCGGGCTGCGCCTGGTCGGCAGGCTGTGGTTCTACTGGATCGCGCGCGGCGCCTGGGCCGAGCTGCGGCACTGGTGGCAGCGGCTCGCCCTGCGCGAGGGCCGCCGCCCGTCGCCCGAGCTGACCCGGGCGCACTGGGCCGCCGCCCTGATCCCCCTGGTCCGCAGCCGTACGAGCGCCGTGCTCCTGGCCGGCGCCCCGCACCCCCCGACCCTGGCCCCGCACGAGACACCGGACGTCCGACCACTGGCCGAGGTCCTGGGCGGGAACACCGGGCGCCCAGGACACCTCGCGCACACCGGGGACGGTGCGGGACCGCTGCTCGCCTTCCACGTCCTCAGCCGCGTCGAGATGGCGGCCACACTCACCTTCCACGGCCGCCCCGAACGCGCCGTACCCCTGTGCCTGGACGCCCTCGCGGTGTGCGAGGCCCACGGCGAGCAGTGGGTCCGCTCGTACGTCCTGGGCGCGCTGGCAACCGCCCGCTGGGCCCTGGGTGAGCACGAGGCCGCCGCCGAGAGCGCCCGGCGCTGTCTGCGGCTGCCGTACGTCACCGGCGAGCCGCACGCCGTCGCCGGCACCCTGGAGATCCTGGCCGTCATCACCGGCGCCCGGGGTGACGCCGAGCGGGCGGCCGTGCTGCAGGGCGCGGCGCACCGCATCTGGTACGACCTCGGCCACGACCCGCCGGCCGGGCAACGGCAGCCGGGACACCTCCCGGCGACCGAACGGCGCGCCCGCGAGACACTCGGCGACGGCAGGTACGACGAGGCCCACCGGCGGGGTTACGAACTGTCGGCACACGAGGCCCTCGCCTACGCACTCGGCGAGCCGCGCACCACAGCCGAACGCATCGCAGCCGGACGCACCCCGGCCGGAGCCAGGCGCACCGCAACCGGAGCCGAACGCACCGCACGGCCCGCACCGCCGGCATCCGACACCGGGCTCACCCGACGCGAACTGGAAGTGGCCGCGCTGATCGCGTCGGGCATGACGAACCGGCAGATCGCCGAACGGCTGGTGATCTCCCGGCGTACGGCCGAGGGGCATGTCGAGCGCATCCTCGCCAAGCTGGGTTTCGCGTCGCGGAGCCAGGTGGCGGCCTGGTTCAGCGGCCCGTCCCACTGACGATTCCCGGCACCGGCACCGAGCCCGTCCCCGTGCCTGTCCCCGCCTCCGCCTCGGTCCCCGCCTCCGTCCCGGCCTCCACCTCCGTCCCCGTCCCTGTCCCCGCCTCCACCTCCGTCCCCGCCTCCGTCCCCGT
>NZ_JAVFVX010000040.1:51443-69247 GCF_033441795.1 Streptomyces sp. ADMS
CCGCCTCCGTCCCCGTCCCTGTCCCCGCCTCCACCTCCGTCCCCGCCTCCGTCCCGGCCTCCACCTCCGCCTCCGTCCGGAGCCTCAACTGCCGTACGCCGTCGGAGCCGAGACCTTGGAGGACCGCTTCGAGGATCGGGCCGCAGCGGACGTCGAGGGTGTCGCCGTCGGGCAGGTCCCGGGCGAAGCCGATGAGTTGCCAGGCGGCGTGGGCCTCCATGTAGAACAGGTCGGTCAGGTCGAGTTCGTAGCGGAGCGGGGAGGGACCGGCGGAGCCACGACGGCCGAGCAGTTCACGCAGGGTGGCCGTGAACTCCTCGCAGGTGCCGGCCTCGGCCGAACCGGGGATGTGCGCGCTGCCGTCGGGGCGGGTCACTTCGAGCGCGTCGAGGTGGGTCATCACCTGGAGCGGGTGGACCGTCCGCATCGCGGCCACCAGGTGGTCGGTGTACTGGTGGCGGCTGTACCAGCACATCGCGGTGAGGCGGGGATCGGCGAACAGCGGTTCCATGAAGGCCTCGTAGTCGAGGAGTCGGTCGTCGCTGACGCCGGACCGCTGCCCCCAGGCCATGTCGGCGCCGACCCGCAGCCCAGCCCACCCCGAGGTTCCCGAGCGCTCCAACTCCTGAGAGTAGAGCCGGAATTGGCGCTCCCTGGAGAAGCTGCCGTCGGGGACGTAGGCGGCGGTGTTGCGTACGATCTCCAACTGGCCGCTCCGCCAGGCGTCTTCGGCCTGTCCGGTGCCGTCGTCGAGGCGGGCGAGGGCGTCGCCGTCGCCCACGTCGGCCGGGTCGAGGACGACCATGACCCGCTCGCCGCGGGTCAGTCCGGTGCGGGTGTAGGCGGTCAGGAACTGCCAGTGGGCCTGGGAGTCGGGCACGTCCAGACAGGCGTGGTCGCCGGGGCGCAGGGCGTCGACGGGGACGCCTCGGGCGGCGGTGTGCGCGTGCCCCTGCGGATGCTCATGTGCGGGTTCCGTCATCGAGGGCGCCTTTCCAGGTGCTGATGATCAACTCAGGACGACGGTAGGGAACGGCCGGCGCGCACTGCTGCCGCCACCACCAACACCGTTCATCAAGCACGGAATTGACCACTCGCGACCGGACACCCGCCCGAACACGAGCAGTTGCCGCCCCATCTCGACCATGCCTCGCTCGACCGGATGATTCACCCGCCCCCGCCCTCCGCCCCCACGCTCCCTCGCGCCCCTTCACCCCTTCACCCCCTCACCCCCTCACCCCCTCACCCCCTCACCCCCTCGCTAGTCGGCGATGTTCCCGTGGATCCCCATACCGCGAGCCCGACCACGGTGAAGACGCACGTAGGCCGCAGCCTGTCGAAGCTGGCCTGCGCGACCGGGTCCAGGCGGTCGTACTGGCCTACGAGACCGGCCTGATCGCCCCCGGAACCGACTCCTGAGGCCCGGGGACTGTCAACTCTTCACACAGCCGCCCCCTGTTGATGTTGCTCTTGCTGCACACTCCTGTCTGCACGCACCTGCACGGGTAACCACACGACCGCCGATCCCCGGACGCCGGAGAGGTCATGCTGCAGATCAACACGAGCAAGGTGAACCGCTGGGACCAGCACGGACGGGAGCACGTGGTCCATGTCCAGCGCACCGGCGCGCATCGCGTCATGAGCTGCGACACGTGCGGCTGGCGGAAGAAGGTGCAGTTCCTGCCCTGGCTGAAGGCGGAGGAACACCTCGCCGAGGAGCACCAGGCGACGGTCGATCCGACCGCGTCCTGAGGTCACCACGGCGGGCTGACGCCGCCGTCGGCCCTACCGGGTCGGCAGTGCCAGATCCACCACCGGCCGCCCGGCGTCGAAGGTGCCCGTGCGCCGCACCGAACCGTTGAGCAGGTTCACCTGGTGAAGACGCTGGGCGCCGCCCACGCGCAGCACCGCGTATCCGGTGTTCGTGCCGGAGCGGGCGGAACTGTGGATGTCGAAGCCGGCGCCCACCGCGCCCGCGTCGACGCCCAGCCTGCCCGTGGGGGCGAGGTTGCCGGCGTTCGCCGGGGACTGGACGGACACCTGGTCGTTGACGGTGTCGAGGTCGAACAGGGTGGTGGCCGTCGTCGCGTCCAGGTCGTTGTTCGTGTACGCCGCCGCTGTGACGCCCGTCGCCGTCGCACCCGAAGTCGCGGGCGGGACGGGCGGGTTGGTCAGGGTGCCGTCCGCCGCCGTCGTACCGGCCGCCGGTGCGCCTGCCGGGTCGTCGATGTTGTGGCGGAGGTTCTGGCCGGTGTCGCTGATGACCCGGAGCCGGTTGGCGGCCGGATTGAAGTCGACGCCGAAGCTTCCGCCCCGCAGCGGAACGCTGAGCTGGGAGACCTTGGTGGCCCTGGCACCGATCTCGCGGAGGGTGTAGATGCCGCCGCGGTCCCCGACGCCGTACAGCTTGTTGTTCTGGACGCGGTAGTCGATGCCGACGAGTTCGGTGTCGCCGTGGAGCCCGCTCACCCTGCCGAGCGGGACGGTACGGCCGGGCCGGTCGACGCGGAAGGTGACGAGCCGCTGGTCGGCGGTGAGACCGACGGCACTGAGCCGACCGGCCGCCGCCTGCCCCGGTCCGGCGCCGGTTCCGCCGCCGGACCGGATGCCGACGGAGGACGAGGAGGAGGACTCGGCCGCCCCGCTTCCGTCGTACGCCGTCACATACCCGACCGCGCCGATCGCCAGAGCCGTCGTGACAACGCCGATCACTGCTTGCTTGCGCATGATGCCCCCGAGAGGTCCGCGCCGCCCGCACCCTGCGAGCCGCGTACGACCTGTCCTTCGGAGCCCCATGTGTCCCGGATGGGCGAAACCCCGGTTTCGTTACGTCTGTTACGTCCGTAACGAAACCGGGGTGTGTTCTCAGCCCGCCGGCAGCGGCAGGGCGCCGGGCTCTAGCAACCGATGAGACGCTGGGCGAGGTACCCCTCGATCTGGTCCAGCGACACCCGCTCCTGCTTCATCGTGTCCCGCTCCCGGACGGTCACCGCGTTGTCGTCCAGCGTGTCGAAGTCGACCGTCACACAGAACGGCGTGCCGATCTCGTCCTGGCGCCGGTAGCGGCGGCCGATGGCGCCCGCGTCGTCGAACTCGATGTTCCAGTTCTGACGCAGGGCCGTGGCCAGCCCCTTCGCCTTCGGGGACAGCTCGGGGTTGCGGGACAGCGGAAGGACGGCGACCTTGACCGGCGCCAGTCGCGGGTCGAGCCGCAGCACCGTCCGCTTCTCCATCTTGCCCTTGGCGTTGGGCGCCTCGTCCTCGATGTACGCGTCGAGGAGGAACGCCAGCATCGCGCGGCCGACACCGGCCGCGGGCTCGATGACGTACGGCGTCCAGCGCTCCTGGGCCTCCTGGTCGAAGTACGAGAGGTCCTGGCCGGAGGCCTTGGCGTGGGCCGAGAGGTCGAAGTCCGTGCGGTTCGCGACGCCCTCCAGCTCACCCCACTCGTTGCCGCCGAACTGGAAGCGGTACTCGATGTCGGCGGTGCGCTTGGAGTAGTGCGAGAGCTTCTCGGCCGGGTGGTCGTACCAGCGCATGTTCTCCTCGCGGAGACCGAGGCCGGTGTACCAGTTCCAGCGCTCCTGCATCCAGTACTCCTGCCACTTCTCGTCCTCGCCCGGCTTGACGAAGAACTCCATCTCCATCTGCTCGAACTCACGGGTGCGGAAGATGAAGTTGCCGGGCGTGATCTCGTTGCGGAACGACTTGCCCATCTGGGCGATGCCGAACGGCGGCTTGCGGCGCGAAGTCGTCTGCACCTGGGAGAAGTTGGTGAAGATTCCCTGTGCGGTCTCGGGGCGCAGGTAGGCGATCGCGCCGGAGTCCTGGGTCGGGCCGAGGTGCGTCGACAGCAGACCCGAGAACTGCTTGGGCTCGGTGAACTGGCCCTTGTTGCCGCAGTTGGGGCAGTTGATGTCCGCGAGGCCGTTGGCGGGCGTACGGCCGTGCTTGGCCTCGTACGCCTCCTCCAGGTGGTCGGCGCGGTAGCGCTTGTGACAGGAGGTGCATTCGGTGAGCGGGTCGGAGAAGGTCGCGACGTGACCGGAGGCCACCCAGACCTCGGAGGCCAGGATCACCGACGAGTCGATGCCGACGACGTCCTCGCGCGACGTCACCATGTAGCGCCACCACTGACGCTTGAGGTTCTCCTTGAGCTCGACACCCAGCGGCCCGTAGTCCCAGGCGGCCTTCTGGCCTCCGTAGATCTCACTGCAGGGGAATACGAAGCCACGGCGCTTGCTCAGGCTGACGATGGTGTCGATCTTGTCGGCGGCCACGGTGCTCTCTTCATTACGACGATTACGACGACGGGCGATGAAGCGGACGCGTTCCGGACGGGCGGAAGCGGATGCGCTTCAGAGCGAATGACTCAGGTTACCGGCGGGGCCCGCCCCGCAATCAAATCGGTCCGGCCACAGCCCCCGCAGACGCCCCAAAAGCCCGCTTGTTGACAATCGTTTCCAGAATCATTGAAAATGACTGTCATGAACGTACGACGACTCATATCGGGCACCGCGATCGCGGCGGCCACCGCACTCGGCCTCGGCACCCTGTCCGCCTGCTCCTCGGATTCGAGCGCCGCCGACGAGAACAGCAGCGGGAAGCTCGACGTCGTGGCGTCGTTCTACCCCATGCAGTATCTCGCCGAGCAGATAGGTGGCGGTCATGTCTCCGTCACCACGCTGACCGAACCCGGCCAGGAGCCGCACGACCTCGAGATCAGCGCCAAGCAGACCGCGGACCTCCAGAAGGCCGACGCGGTCCTGTACCTCAAGGGCCTCCAGCCCGCCGTCGACGATGCGGTGTCGCAGTCCGAGGTGAAGTCGAAGATAGACGCGGCCACCCTCACCACCCTTGAGGACCACGGCAGCACCGAGCACGGCCACGAGGGCGAGGAGGAGCCCTCCGAGGAGGCGCACGCCGACGAGGAGTCCTCCGCTCTCGACCCGCACGTCTGGCTCGACCCGGTGAAGTACGCCGAGATCGCCGACGGTGTGAGCGCCGCCTTCCAGAAGGCCGACCCGGACAACGCGGCGGAATACGAGAAGAACGCCGAGACGTTGACCGGCAGGCTGGCCTCGCTCAACACCGCGTTCGAGGACGGCCTGAAGAACACGGCGTCGAAGGTGTTCTTCACCAACCACGCGGCTTTCGGCTACCTCGCCGAGCGCTACGGCCTGACCCAGGAGGCCATCACCGGTGTGGACCCGGAGAGCGAGCCGAGTGCCGCACGGATGAAGGAACTCCAGGAGGAGGCGAAGGCGGACGGCGTGACGACCGTCTTCTACGAGACACTGGTCTCCGACAAGACCGCGAAGACGCTCGCCAAGGACGCGAACCTCAGGACGGACGTCCTCGATCCGCTTGAGGGCATCACCGAGAAGTCCCGGGGTGACGACTACATCGCGGTCATGGAGGCCAACCTCAAGGCGCTGCGGACGGCTCTGGGCGCCAAGTGAGATCAGCGCGACACCAGCGAGACCAGCGAGACGAGTGACACCGCGGAGGTACCACGCATGAGCAGCGACCCGGGCAGGTCCGAGCCGGTCATATCCCTGCGCGGCGTACGCGCCGAGCTGGGCTCCCGCCCGGTCCTGCGGGGCATCGACCTCACCGTGCGCCGCGGCGAGGTGGTCGCGCTGCTCGGCGCCAACGGCTCCGGCAAGTCGACCGCGGTCCGCACACTCATCGGCCAGGTGCCGGTCAGCGAGGGCGAGATCGAGCTGTTCGGCGTTCCCCGCCGCCGCTTCACGGACTGGCGGCGCGTGGGCTACGTACCGCAGCGGACGACCGCGGCCGGTGGCGTACCCGCGACGATCACCGAGATCGTCTCGTCGGGCCGGCTCTCCCGCGCCCGCTTCGGCATGCTGCGCAGGGCCGACCACGAGGCCGTACAGCGGGCCATCGCTCTCGTGGGCCTGGCGGACCGCGCGAAGGACTCGGTGAACGCGCTGTCCGGCGGCCAGCACCAGCGCGTGCTGATCGCCCGTGCCCTCGCCGCCGAACCCGAGCTGCTGATCATGGACGAGCCGATGGCGGGCGTCGACCTGGCGAGCCAGGAGGTGCTGGCGCGGACGCTCAGGGAGCAGGTCGCGGCCGGTACGACGGTCCTGCTCGTGCTGCACGAACTGGGGCCGCTGGAGCCGCTGATCGACCGGGCGGTCGTCCTGCGCGACGGGTGCGTGACGCACGACGGGCCGCCTCCCAAGGCGGTCGGACAGCATGCCCTGCCCGGTCACGACCACGTACACCCGCACGCGGCTCACGACGCCGAACCGATCCGGACGGGACTGCTGAGCTGATGGACTTCCTCGACTACGCCTTCATGCAGCGCGCCCTGCTGGCCGCGGTCCTCGTCGGCATCACGGCCCCCGCCATCGGCATCTACCTGGTCCAGCGCCGTCAGGCCCTGATGGGCGACGGAATCGGCCATGTCGCGATGACGGGTGTCGGCCTCGGTTTCCTGCTGAACACCTCACCGGTGTGGATGGCGATGGCCGTCTCCGTCGTCGGCGCGGTGATGATGGAACTCATCCGCTGGTACGGGAAGACGCGCGGCGACATCGCCCTCGCGATGCTGTTCTACGGCGGTATGGCCGGCGGCGTGATGTTCATCAACCTCGCGCCGACGGGCTCGAACGCCAACCTGACCTCGTACCTGTTCGGGTCGCTGTCGACGGTCAGCGAATCCGACGTGACGGCGATCTGCGTGCTTGCGGCCTTCGTGGTGTTGGTCACCATCGGTCTGCGGCGGCAGCTCTTCGCGGTCAGCCAGGACGAGGAGTTCGCCCGCGTGACGGGCCTGCCGGTCAGGGCCCTCAACCTCCTCACGGCGATCACGGCGGCGGTCACGGTGACGGTGGCGATGCGGGTGGTGGGGTTGTTGCTGGTCAGCGCCCTGATGGTGGTCCCGGTGGCCGCCGCCCAGCAGTTGAGCCGGAGCTTCGCGGCGACGTTCGCCATCGCGGTCGCGATCGGTGTTTCCGTGACGATCGGCGGCACGGTGACCTCGTACTACCAGGATGTTCCGCCCGGTGCGACGATCGTACTGCTGACGATCGGCGCGTTCATCGTGCTGACCGCGCTGGCGACGCCACTGGCCCGCCGCAGGGCCCGTGCCGCGGCCTCCGCGCAGACTGCCGGAGACCCGGCGGAGTGTGTGATTCCGGCCAGCAGGGAGGCCGCCGGCAAGGCAGGCGTCTGACCGCGCACAGTCCGGGCTGGCACAATGGCCCGGCAAGCGCAGACGTGAGGAGACAACGGTGACGACGGTCGGCCCGCCCGTTAAGGGACGATCCACCCGCCAGCGTGCCGCTGTGGCGGCGGCGCTGGACGAGGTCGACGAGTTCCGCAGTGCCCAGGACCTCCACGACATGCTCAAGCACAAGGGCGACTCGGTGGGGCTGACGACCGTCTACCGCACGCTCCAGTCCCTGGCGGACGCGGGTGAGGTGGATGTCCTGCGGACGTCCGACGGCGAGTCGGTGTATCGCCGCTGCTCGACCGGTGACCATCACCACCATCTCGTCTGCCGCGTCTGCGGCAAGGCGGTGGAGGTCGAGGGGCCGGCCGTGGAGAAGTGGGCGGACGCGATCGCGGTTGAGCACGGGTATGTGAACGTGGCTCACACGGTGGAGATCTTCGGTACCTGTGCGGAGTGCTCCGCGGCGGCGCGGAAGTAGGTTCGGTACGTTCTCGTCCGCGGGGCCGTTGTGGCTGGTCGCGCGGTTCCCCGCGCCCCGATGGGGCGCTGCCGTACCGCGTCGGCCCAGAGGCACCCGGGCGATCCGCTGGCCGTCGCGTCCGGTACCTTCGCGCGGTGGCTGTTGGTGGCGAAACAGACGACCGCCTGAGCGGCGCCTCCCTCGGGGTGCCGTTTCGGTGGCTGTGGGGGGCCTATACCACCAGTCTGTTCGGTACCTGGCTCGCCTTCGACTCGTTTCCGCTGATCGCTGTGCTCGTGCTGCACGTCGGGCCGGCCCAGGTGTCCCTGTTGGCCGCCGCCGGGCTGGCCGTCGGGGCCGTGGTGGCGGTGCCGCTCGGGCCCTGGGTGGAGTTCCGGCGCAAGCGGCAGGTGATGGTCGCGATGGATCTGGTGCGGTGCGGGGCGCTGCTCACCGTCCCCGCCGCCTACGCGCTCGGCGCGCTCTCCTTCGGTCAGCTCGTGATGGTGGCCGTCATCGTCGCCGCTGCCGACATCACCTTCACCGCCGCCGGCGGCGCCTGCCTCAAGGGCCTGCTGCCGCCCTCCCAACTCCTCGTCGCCAACGCACGGTTCGAGTCCACGATGTGGACCGCGAGCGTGGTCGGGCCGCCACTGGGCGGGGCTGCCGTCGGGCTGCTCGGACCGGTGACCACGGTGGTCGCCAACGCGGTGAGTTTTCTGCTGTCGGCGGCCGGTATCCGTGCGATGGGCGGGCAGGAACCTCGTCCGGTACGGGAGAAGGCCCGGGCCGGTGGCGGGCGTCCGCGCGCCGGTGAGCTGGTCGACGGGTGGCGGTTCATCCTGGCCGACCCGGTACTGCGGCCCCTGTTCCTCAACACCGTGCTGGTCAGCGGGCTGATCATGGCGACCGCACCCCTGGTCGCCGTCCTCATGCTCGGCCGCTTCGGCTTCGCGCCCTGGCAGTACGCGCTCGCCTTCTCCGTGCCCTGCGTCGGCGGCCTCGTCGGTTCGCGTCTGTCCCGGCCGCTCGTGGCGCGGTACGGGCAGCGCGGGGTCATGCTCACCGCCGGGACGCTGCGGGTGTGCTGGCCCGTCGGGATGGTGTTCGTGCACGGCGGCACGACAGGCCTCGTACTCGTGATGGGCGTGCAGTTCGGGCTGATCACGAGCATGGGCGTGTTCAACCCGGTGTACGCCACCTACCGGCTCCAGCACACCCCGGCGGACCGGCTGGCCCGCACCCTCTCCGCCTGGTCGGTGTCCAGCAAGCTGACCGTCGCGGCGCTGACCGCGCTGTGGGGGCTGCTGGCGGCGCTCACCACGCCGCTGACCGCTGTCGGGGCCGCGGGCGTCCTGATCCTCGCGACTCCGCTGCTGCTGCCCCGTACAGAGGGCTAGAGGGGTCTCGTCATCCGCGTCGCGAAGTCGCCGAGTCTGTCGGCCTACGCGGGCACGACGGTCGCGCTGAGGTTCACCGGCGTCGAGGACTCCTCGCTCCGGACGAGCTTCGTGATCGACGACACGGCGGTCGCGACCAGCTGAGCCACCCTCCACGGACAACGACAGCGGCACCCGGCACCGAAAGGCGCCGGGTGCCGCTGTCCCGCGCTCGGCTCAGGCCTCTGTGTTGCCCTTCATGTCCCGCTGCATTTCCAGCAGTTGCTCATTCGGGACCGCGCCGCCGAACCGCCGGTCGCGGGAGGCGAATTCGACGCAGGCGCGCCACAGGTCGCGCCGGTCGAAGTCGGGCCAGAGCACATCCTGGAACACCATCTCGGCGTAACTCGACTGCCAGATCAGGTAGTTGGAGGTGCGCTGTTCGCCACTGGGGCGGAGGAAAAGGTCGACGTCCGGCATGTCCGGGTAGTAGAGATACTTCTGGATGGTCTTCTCGGACACCTTGTCGGGGTCGAGCTTTCCGGCGGCGACATCACGCGCCATCGCCTTTGCCGCGTCGGCGAGTTCGGCTCGGCCGCCGTAATTGACGCAGAAGTAGAGCGTCATGGCGTCGTTGTTCTTGGTCTGTTCCTGGGCGACCTGGAGTTCCTGCACGACGGACTTCCACATCCTGGGCATACGCCCGACCCACCTGATCCGGATACCGAGTTCATCCATTTCGTCCCGCCGGCGCCGGATGACGTCACGGTTGAAGTTCATCAGGAAGCGGACCTCTTCCGGGGACCGCTTCCAGTTCTCGGTGGAGAAGGCGTAGAGGGAGAGATTCTTGACGCCGAGTTCCAGGCATCCCTTGAGGACATCGAGGACGACGCCTTCGCCGACCTTGTGCCCCTCCGTACGCGGCAGCCCGCGCTCCTTGGCCCACCGCCCGTTGCCGTCCATGACGCACGCCACATGGTTCGGTACGAGCTCGCCGGGGAGCTTCGGCGCGGTGGCGCCGGAGGGGTGCGGCTCCGGCGTCTTGTACTCGCGGCGCTGGCGCCCCAGGATTCCGCGTACGGCCATGCGTTTCTCGTCTCCTTGTTCACGTGCTTCTGCTGCTCGGCTTGCTTCTGGTTGCTTCTAGTTCTTCTCTACATAGCGCAGGGAGCGCAGTCCGCGCTCCAGGTGCCAGTGCAGGTAGGCGGACACCAGCCCGCTCCCCTCCCTGACATGACGCGGCTCACACGCGTCCGCGGTCGCCCAGTCGCCCGTCAGCAGCGCGCCGAGCAGTTCGAGGGCCTGGGGAGAGGGTACGACGCTGCCGGCCACCCGGCAGTCGACGCAGACGGAGCCTCCGGCGGCCACCGAGAAGAACCTGTTCGGTCCCGCCATGCCGCACCGCGCGCAGTCGCTGAAGGTGGGCGCGTACCCGTTGACGGCGAGGGAGCGCAGGAGGAACGCGTCGAGGATGAGGTGGGGCTCGTGCTCGGCGCGGGCGAGGGTACGCAGGGCGCCGACCAGCAGCAGGTACTGCTGCACGGCGGGCTCACCCTCGTGGTCGGTGAACCGTTCCGCCGTCTCCAGCATGGCCGTCCCGGCGGTGTACCGGGCGTAGTCGGTGACGATCCCGCCACCGTACGGAGCGATTGTCTCGCTCTGTGTGCAGAGTGGCAGCCCGCGCCCGACCAGGTCACTCCCCCGCGAGAAGAACTGCACGTCGACGTGGGAGAACGGTTCGAGCCGGGCCCCGAACTTGGACTTGGTCCGCCGCACCCCCCGGGCCACGGCCCGTACGCGCCCGTGACCGCGCGTGAGCAGCGTGATGATCCGGTCGGCCTCCCCCAGCTTCTGGGTGCGCAGCACGACACCGTCGTCACGGAACAGGCTCATGGGGTCATTGTCGCGTACGGAACGGCAGGCTCGGACGGGGCCGTACTTCTCACCGGTGAACGCTGCGGCTTCAGCTGGCGTTGGGCCTCCCCGACCAGTAAGACTTTCGGTATGAGCCTCGAACGCGTCACCATCACCATCCCCAGCGAGACACTCGAAGCCGTCAGATCGGCTGCCGAGCGCGAGGGGCTGAGCGTCTCCGCCTGGCTGTCGCGCGCCGCCGAGCACGCGGCCAAGATCGAGGCGGGTCTCGCGTCGGCGGAGGAGGCCATGGCCCATCTCCCTCCGCCGACGCCAGAGGAGCAGGCATGGGTGGATGCCGTCATGGAGGACGCCACCCGCCCCGCCTACTCGGACGAGTACTCGGCCCACTCGGCCCACTCGGACGACCGTGCGCGAGGTGTCGCGTGAGCACCCTGCGGCCCTTCGTGTACGACGGCGGTGCGCTGATCGCCGCCGAGCGGGATCAAGTCGCCTTCTGGCGAACCCACCGGTCGTACTTGACGGCCGGCGGCGTACCCCTGGTGCCCGCGCCGGTCGTCTCCCAGGCCTGGCGCGACGGTGCCCGCCAGGCGCAACTGGCACGACTTCTCCACGGTTGCCGCGTACCGCCGCTGGATCACGCTTTAGCCGTGAGTGTCGGCGAACTGCTGGGCAAGGCCCGCACCTCAGACCCCGTGGACGGCACCGTCGCACTGATCGCCGCGCGCCTCGGCGCCAACGTGTTCACGTCGGATCCCGGCGACATCCAGCACCTCGTTGACCACCTGGGCACAGCCGGCAAACGTGTCAAGGTCACGCCCCTGCGCTGACCCCACCCCAGCCAAGCCGATCAAGAAACCTCACCGCGGCTGCGTGCGTTCGCGTACGCCGTCGCCGCGCTGAGGCGTTCCGCCGGGGTGGCGGGCCGGAGGCCGCCCAGGGCCGCGTCCCACTCCCTGCCGCCGCCGTACGATCTGAGCTGGACGTAGGGCCCCTCGTGCCCCATGACGATGCCGACCTTTCCGGTGCGGGTGTCCATGACGTACGAGCCGACATCCGGCCGCCCCGGCCTCCCCGACCTCACCGGCCTCACGTCGTTCATCGCAGCGCCGCCGCGATCCGGGCCGCCGTCTCGACGTTGCAGCGCCCCAATTCGATGAGCGGACAGGGCGCTTCCCGGGCGACACCCGCCGCGTCCAATCGGAGCGACGGCAGAGTAATCCCGGCGCTTTTCAACGCCATCCGCAATTCCTTCACAATTTCCTCCGCTTCTTCGACACAGGCCGTCGAGTGTGCCGCCTGTCGTGCCGTCACCGTGCTCCCCTTGTTAATCGAGTTTCACTCTTCGCACTTCTACGATGACGTGCTGTGCCTACACTCGGAAGGCTCTGGGCGCAGCAACGTCTGTGCAGTTGAAGGGGGTTCGGTTCGGCTATGGCCAATGGTTCACAGCGGCAGGCGGCCTGGGAGTTCTTCGGGACGGAGTTGAAGCGGCGGCGCGAGGAGGCCGGATTGACCCAGGTGGAGTTGGGGGCGATGGTCTTCGTCTTCGTCTTCGTCTCCGGGGGCTACATCGGGCAGTTCGAACAGGCAATTCGGAAACCGCAGTTGGATGTGGCGGCACGGATTGACGACGTACTACAAACCGCTGGTTTTTTCGAGCGGACCTGGCGCAAGCTCATCGACGACAAGCGGTACGCGGACTACTTCGCGGAGGTTGTGGAGCTTGAGCGGACGGCAACGAAGATCGCCACATTTGCGCCCACACTCGTACCCGGGCTGCTCCAGACCGCCGCGTACACACGGGCGGTGACGCTGGCGAGCAACCCTTCGCCACCGAGGCTTACATCGAGGAGAAGATCGCTGCTCGCATCGAGCGGGCGCGCATCCTGAACGACGCTACACGGCCACAGTATTGGACGATCCTGCACGAGCACGTGCTGCGCATTCCAGTCGGCGGGCCGGACGAGATGGCCGAGCAGTTGGAGCACATCTTGCAGTTGGCACAGCAGCGGAAGGTGCTTGTGCAGGTGCTGCCGACTTCTGTTGGGGCATATCCCCTCATGGGCCGGATGGTGCAGCTCATGGAGTTCGAGGACGCGCCCCCAACCGCCTATACAGAGGCCGTGTCTTCGGGGAGCCTGCTGGACGATCCGGCCCTGGTTAAGCGGGTGCAGGGGGCATACGATCTGCTCAGGGCCGCCGCGCTGCCGCCGGAGGCGTCCCTGGCCCTCATCGAATCGGCGGCAGAGGACCACAGACGATGCGCGCGTACGACCTGAGCACAGTCAAGTGGCGCAAAAGCAGCTACAGCGACGACAACGGCGGCGAGTGCGTCGAGGTCGCGTACGACTTCATCGGCGCCGCCCGCTGGCGTAAGAGCACCTACAGCAACGGCGAAGGCGGAAACTGCCTCGAAGCAGCCGACGGAGTCCCCGGCGTCGTGCCCGTCCGCGACAGCAAGGTCTCGGACGGACCCGTGCTGCTCCTCGGGGCCGGCGCCTGGGCGGAGTTCGTCGGTTCCGTCGGCTGAGGTCAGCTCACCGGTACGGGTCGTCGGCGTAGTGGGGCAACGGGGCGCCGTCCGGGCCGGTGCCGATCCGGCTCGGGACGTTGTCGGCGACGACCAGGGCCCGTTCCGTTCCGGTGGCCGCCACGACCGCCGCCGCACGCGCCAAGCCCACGCAACCCGCGCCGAGTTGGCCCGGCGGAACGTGGTCCGGGATGCCCAGGACCCGCAGCAACCCGAAGGCGTCCTGGTCGAGCATCACCTCGTACGGGGTGCACGTCACCAGGACGACCCCGGTGACGTCGGCAGGGTCGAGGCGGGCGTCGGCCAGCGCGCCGCGCGCCACCCCGGCGACGGTCTCCCGGTCGGCGAAGCGGTCGGGATCCCACGCCTTGGACTCCACGCCCAGCATCCGGGTGACGGTGGCCCCGGCGAGATGCTCACCGGGTTTGCGTCGGTCGGGGACACGGGCCTGCCGGGCCCAGGAGTCGATGTCGATGACGGTACCGAGTTCGGCGCGGGCGCCGCCGATCTCGTAGGGGAAAGGGCGGACTTGCAAGGTGGGGACCTCCGGGACTCACGGATCAAACGGACAGAGGACTTGCGGATCATTGGGCGTCCCGGTGATCGGCGCCGTGGAGGGGTACGCACTCGGCGGTGGCTGCGAACTCGCCCTCGCCGCCGACGTACGCGTCTGCACGCCCACCGCCCGCTTCGGCCTGCCCGAGATCCCGCTCGGCCTGATCCCCTGCGCGGGCGGCACCCAGCGCATGCCCCGGCTGGTCGGCCTGTCCCGGGCCAAGGACATCCTCTTCTCCGGCCGCCAGGTCGACGCGGCCGAGGCCGAACGGATCGGCCTGGTCGACGAGGTCGTCCCCGAGGGCACCTGATCGACGCGGCCCGGTCCCGCGCCCTCCGCTACACGGCCGGTCCGCCCGATGCCCTGGCAGCCGCCAAACGCGCGACGGACGCCTCCCTCGAAGGCCCTCTCGACCACGGCCTGGACCTCGAACCGGCCCTCTTCACCCCGCTGCTCGCTCCGGGAGAACCCGCAGGACTCGGAGCTCCGGGAACACCTGCAACGCCTGGAACACGCACCGCGCACTTCCGTAGCTTCCAGAAGCAGGGATCGCGCGGTTAGGCTCCCCGGCGCGCAGCGGGCCGGCCCTCCCCGAAATGACCGGTCCGACGCGTTTGCTACGCTCGCCGACGCGTCCCGTGGGGGAAGTCCGGTGAGACTCCGGCGCTGACCCGCAACGGTATGCACGCCCCCGTCCGGCCAGGACTTCGGCGTGCGAGCCCGATTACCCAAGGTGCGCGTGCCCCTGTGACCGCTCGCCGCGGACTGCGAGCCGAGGCGAAGGACCGCCGACCGTGCGCCGAATACCCGTCCTGCCGCTGGCCGTTGGGCTGATGCTGTCGCTGTTCCTCTCCCTGCTGTGCGGGGTCGGGCTGGGGGCGTCCGGGATCGGGTGGGGCCAGGTGTTCCGGCTCCTGTGGGACGGGGCCACCGGGGGCACCGTCCGCGCGGGTGACGTGGCCTCCTACACCATTGTCTGGGAGCTGCGGCTGCCCCGGGTGGTGCTCGCCGCCGTGGTCGGCGCCGGGCTCTCGGCCGTCGGGGTGGCCGTGCAGGCCATGGTGCGCAACGCGCTCGCCGATCCGTTCGTCCTCGGTATCTCCTCCGGTGCGGCCGTGGGGGCCAACGCCGTGATTCTGCTGGGGGCCTTCGCCGGGCTCGGGGTGTGGGCGCTGTCCGTGTCCGCCTTCGTCTCCGCGCTCGGCGCCATGGTGCTCGTGTACGCCGTCGCCCGATCCGCCGCTCATGGGCTCACTCCGCTGCGGCTGATCCTCACCGGGACCGCGCTGGCGTACGGCTTCGAGGCCGTCACCACCGTGATGGTGTTCGGGGCCGCCCGGGGTGAGGCGGCCCGCTCGGCGATGATGTGGCTGCTGGGGAGTCTGGGCGGGGCCACCTGGGCACAGGTGCCGATCGCGGCCGTGACCGTCCTCGCCGGGTGGGCGTGGCTCGCCCGGCGCGCCGAGTCGCTCAACGCACTCGCCATGGGCGACGAGACCGCCGCCGCCCTCGGCGTCCAACCAACCCGGTTGCGACGAGAGTTGTTCCTCGTCACCGCCGCCGTGACCGGCACGGTCGTCGCCGTCAGCGGGGCCATCGGCTTCGTCGGACTCATGGTCCCCCATGTCGTGCGGATGCTCGTGGGCGCCGATCACCGGCGGGTGCTGGCGGTCGCGCCGCTCGCCGGGGCCGTGCTGCTGGTGTGGGCCGACGTACTGTCCCGGCTGTTGCTCGCGCCGGCCGAACTGCCCGTCGGGGTGATCACCGCCGTGGTCGGCGTACCGGCGTTCCTGCTGTTGATGCGGCGCGGCGGCTACGCGTTCGGGGTGCGGTGAGCGATGCGGCTCGACGTGGAGGGCGTGTCGGTCGACGCGGGGGCGGTCCGCCTCGTCGAGGACATCACGATGCGTGTGGAAAGCGGGGCCTTCGTGGGGCTCGTCGGGCCCAACGGGAGCGGGAAGTCGACCCTGTTGCGGTGCGTGTACCGGGCGCTGCGGCCGGCAGGGGGCGCGGTGCGGCTGGACGACGTCGACGTGCACGCCATGGAACCCCGGGCTGCCGCACGGATGCTCGCCGCGCTGCCCCAGGAGTCGTCCGCCGAGTTCGACTTCACCGTCGCGGAGGTGGTCGCGATGGGGCGGCTGCCGCACCGGGGGCGTACGGCGGCCGGGGACCGGGACATCTGCGCCGCCGCCATGGAGCGCACCGGCGTCGCGCACCTCGCCGACCGCGGGTTCCTCGCCCTGTCCGGCGGTGAGAAGCAACGCGTGCTCATCGCAAGGGCGTTGGCCCAGCAGCCGCGCGTCCTCGTCCTTGACGAACCCACCAACCACCTTGACATCGCCCACCAGTTGGACGTGCTGTCCCTGGTCCGGGCCAGCGGCCTGACCGCACTGGCCGCCCTCCACGACCTCAACCTCGCCGCCGCCCACTGCGATCTGCTGTACGTCGTCGCGGGGGGCCGGATCGTCGCGTCGGGCCCGCCGCACGATGTGCTCCAACCCGGGCTGCTGGCCGAGGTGTTCGGGGTGCGCGCCCATCCCGTACGGCATCCGGAGACCGGTGCCGTACAGCTGCTCTTCGATCTGCTTCCCACGCAACACCGGTAAGGAACCGCCTCTATGCGCAAGCCCGTTGTCGCCGCCCTCCTCATGTCCGTCCTCGCCACCGGATGCGGTGCGACCGTGGAGAAGCCGTCAGAGAATGCCTCGTCCACCGCCGTCACCCTCACCAACTGCGGTCAGCGGGTGACCTACGACAGGGTTCCCGAGCGGGTCGTCACGAACGACGTCGGGATCACCGAGCTGATGTTCGCGCTCGGTCTGGAGGACCGGATGGCCGGGTTCGCCATGCCCGACGACAAGGGCGATCTGAGCGGCGTGCCCTGGAAGGACGGCTACGACAAGGTGAAGTGGCTGTCCAAGCAGCAGCTCACCAAGGAGAACGTCCTCGATGCCCGCGGCGACTGGGTCTTCGCCGGCTGGAACTACGGTTTCCGCGACGACAACGGCTTCACCCCGGACACGTTGAAGAAGCTCGGCATCCCCTCGTACATCCTCACCGAGTCGTGCCGCAACGGCCGTACGAAGACCTCGCGGGGCATCATGCCGCCCCTGGACGCCCTCTACACCGACCTCACCAACCTCGGAAAGCTCTTTGGCGTCGAGCAGCGCGCGGCCACCCTGATCGCGGGCTTCAGGAAGCAGGTCGCCGCCGTGCGGGCCGAGGCGCCCGCGAAGAGCCCCAAGGTGTTCCTGTACGACAGCGGCACGGACTCACCCTTCACCTCCGGGCGGTACGCCGCACCCGAGGAGGTCATCAGCAAGGCCGGCGGCGTCAACATCATGAACGACCTCGACGACTCCTGGACGACGGTGGGCTGGGAGACGGTGGTCGAGCGCGACCCCGACGTCATCGTCATCTGCGACTACGGGGACGTCGGCGCGGATCAGAAGCGGAAGTTCCTGCTGTCGTACGGACCACTGAAGAACGTCTCCGCCGTCAAGCACAAGCAGATCTTCGTCCTCGACTACGTGGACCTCGTCGAGAGCCCCCGCAATCCGTCGGCGATCGCCCGGCTGGGGGCGTATCTGCGGACGGTGGCGGACAGCGGCTCCGCTTCATAGGCCCCTTGTCCCCTCGTCCCCCTGCCCGTTGTCCTGTTTCCCCGTCTCTCTGCTGTCCCTCTCGAGCCGTAGCCGCCCCCACCACCGACTCCACCCCAGCCCCCAGCCCCCAGCATCGGCATCGGCATCGCCGCCCGCACCCCGGCCGCCGGAAGCCGTACCCCCCCC
>NZ_JAVFVX010000410.1:0-501 GCF_033441795.1 Streptomyces sp. ADMS
GGTGGTGCGGGTGTAGTTCTGCAGCAGCACGGTGCGCAGGGTCTGCACCGCGGGCAGCTCTCGCAGCCAGGGTTCGGAGCGTGGATCGTAGACGGCGCTGAGCAGGGCGAAGCCGTCGCGGGCGTAGGTCAGCGCGAGCTGGTCGCGCTTGGTGGCGGAGGAGGGCATGCGCCAGGTGTCGATCCGGGTGTCGTAGCGGCGCGACCAGCCGGGCACGTCCAGCACGCCGGCGACCCAGTGCGGCGCGGCCACCGTCAACGCCTCCACCGCCGCCCGCACGCTCTCCCCGGCCAGCTCCAGGCGGTTCAGGTCCCGCACCGCGGAGACGATATGGGTGGAGTCGGTGCGCTGCTTGCCCCCGGCACCGACCAGACCCTGCTCCGTCAGCCTGGCCAGCAGCAGGTCCAGGACTTTCTCCTCCAGACGGTGCTCGACCACCCGGGTACGGAACTGGGACAGCACGGTGAAGTCGAAGCCGGTGTCGGTCAGCTCCAACCCGAG
>NZ_JAVFVX010000411.1:0-491 GCF_033441795.1 Streptomyces sp. ADMS
TGCGGGAGGCCAGCGTGTGTGGGTGGTCTTCGCCCATCACCCGCACCCGGTCGGCGAGGGACTGCTCGTACAACTCGATCGCCCGGCCCAGGTCCCCCGCCGACTCGTAGGCGCCAGCGAGGTTGTTGCGAAAGACCAGAGTGTGTGGGTGGTCTTCGCCCAGCACCCGCACCATGTCGGTCAGGGTCTGCTCGTACAACTCGATCGCCCGGCTCAGATCTCCCATTGTGTAGTAGGCGCCGGCGAGGTTGTTGCGGGAGACCAGAGTGTCGGGGTGGTCCTCGCCCAGCACCCGCACCCGGTCGGTCAGGATCTGCTCGTACAACTCGATCGCCCGGCCCAGGTCCCCCGCCGACTCGTAGGTGCTGGCGAGGTTGTTGCGGGAGGCCAGAGTGCCGGGGTGGTCCTCGCCCAGCACCCGCACCCGGTCCTTCAAAGTCTGCTCGTACAACTCGATCGCCCGGCCCAGGTCCCCCACCGACTTGTAGGCG
>NZ_JAVFVX010000412.1:0-487 GCF_033441795.1 Streptomyces sp. ADMS
CCAGCAGCTCCTCGGTGTCCGGGTCAGGTCGCCGGTCACCGGTTGTCCGGGTGTCCGAGCCAGTGACCGGTGGCGGAGCGACCGGCTGATCAGTGACCGGCGGGAGGTAGGCCGGGCGACCGGCGACCGGCTCGTTGACGGCCTGTCGGTCACTGACCGCCGGGGCGGTGTCCGGCTGTCCGCCCAGGTCAGTGGCGTTGAGCTCCCGGTCGCGGTGACCGGTGCCCGAGTCGTTGCTGTCCACCGGGGCGCTGTCCCCGGGCAGTGTCCGGGCGTCCGGGGTCTGCTTGTCCAGGGACAGGCGGGGCCGGTCTGTCAGGGCGGTGACGGGCTGTCCGGCGCTGACCTGACCGGGCTGCGGCTGCTGCTGACCGGCTCGGTCAGTCCGAGTGACCGCGATGCGCTCGGGCTGACCGGGGTGACCGGCTTGACCGAGGTCGTCGCGGTCACTTCGGTCACTGTCCTTGACCGGCCCCCGGGCGATGAG
>NZ_JAVFVX010000413.1:0-487 GCF_033441795.1 Streptomyces sp. ADMS
CTCATCGCCCGGGGGCCGGTCAAGGACAGTGACCGAAGTGACCGCGACGACCTCGATCAGGCCGGTCACCCCGGTCAGCCCGAGGGCATCGCGGTCACTCGGACTGACCGGGCCGGTCGGCAGCAGCCGCAGCCCGGTCAGGTCAGCACCGGACAGCCCGTCACCGCCCTGACCGACCGGCCCCGCCTGTCCCTGGACAAGCAGACCCCGGACGCCCGGACACTGACCGGGGACAGTGCCCCGGCGGACAGCAGCGGCCCGTACACCGGTCACTGCGACCGGGGGCTCAACGCCGCTGACCTGGTCGGACAGCCGGACACCGCCCCGGCGGTCGGTGACCGACAAGCCGTCACCGAGCCGGTCACCGGTCGCCCGGACAACCTCCCGCCGGTCACAGGCCAGCCGGTCACTCCGCCACCGGTCACTGACCGCGACACCCGGACAACCGGTGACCGGCGACCTGACCCGGACACCGAGGAGCTGCTGG
>NZ_JAVFVX010000414.1:0-485 GCF_033441795.1 Streptomyces sp. ADMS
AGGAGTTCGCCGACTCCGACGAGTTGGGCTGCGGCATCGTCGTCGTCGCTGTCCAGGCGGATCGCGGCGCGCTCGGCGATCCCGGTCGCGGTGCGACGCCCCCGTGCCGACGGCGACCAGTCCGACCGGCCGGTGTCGGCTTCCGCCATCGTGACCGCGTCGGCGGTTCCGTCGGCGAGGCGCCGCTGGATCTTCGGATAGGAAAGGTCGGGGGCCAGGGTCGAGCCCGCGAACCAGACCGGCTCGCGGTCGCGGTTGCGGTCGCCGGGCAGTGCGACCGTGTAGCCGAGGACGTCGCCGGAGGGGGCGTGCCGCAGCTTGACGCGCAGGCCAGCCTCGCGAAGGCGGGTGAAGAACTCGGCTTCGTTGGCGGCTCCGGAGACTGCCTGTCGGACGGCTTCGCGCAGCGTCTCGCGCGGTGTCTCGGGGAGGCCGGTGCGCTCGGCTTTGAAGCGCTCGGCGCTGGTGGGGGTCTTGGCTCCGGT
>NZ_JAVFVX010000415.1:0-485 GCF_033441795.1 Streptomyces sp. ADMS
GGTCGATGGCCTGGAACTCGTAGTACTGGTACTCGCTCACGGCCGTGCAGCCTACTGGCAGGCGCTGCGGCTCATCTCACGGGACCTGGTTGTGATGCCTCGTTCGGGACCCATCCACGGCTACGGTCCTGGCGGTGCCGTCGGGTTCGTAGGATCGGGCCGACAATGACGGACCCGCCGGGGTTGAAGGGCAGGCACGTGGTGGGGACACCGAGGGAACGGCTGGCTGGGCTGTTCGGCGGGGCGAAGAAGGCCCGGAACGGTTCATCCTCACGGACGCGTGGGGTGGGCGGCGTGGTAGGCGTCCCAGATCGCCGCCCTCAGTTTTCCCCGGGGCGGGACGTCGATGCCCTGGCCTCGGGCCCATGAGCGGACCTGGGCGGTGGTTGGCTCCTGCGCTCCGTCCTCGGCTACGGGGGCCTCGCGGGGTGTGCCGCGTTCGCTGCCGGGACGCGGTGTCCGATCCGACGGCGGGTCCGATCGTG
>NZ_JAVFVX010000416.1:0-485 GCF_033441795.1 Streptomyces sp. ADMS
ACCGGAGCCAAGACCCCCACCAGCGCCGAGCGCTTCAAAGCCGAGCGCACCGGCCGCCCCGAGACACCGCGCGAGACGCTGCGTGAAGCCGTCCGCCAGGCCGTCGCCGGAGCCGCCGGCGAAGCCGAGTTCTTCACCCGCCTTCGCGAGTCGGGCCTGCGCGTCAAGCTGCGGCACGCCCCCTCCGGGGACATCCTCGGCTACACGGTCGCACTGCCCGGCGACCGCAACCGCGACCACGAGCCGGTCTGGTTCGCGGGCTCGACCCTGGCCCCCGACCTCTCCTATCCGAAGATCCAGCGCCGTCTTGCCGACGGAACCGCCGACGCGGTCACGATGCCGGAAGCCGACACCGGCCTGTCGGACTGGTCGTCGTCCGCACGGGGGCGACGCACCGCGACCGGGATCGCCGAGCGCGCCGCGACTCTCTTGGACAGCGACGACGACGATGCCGCAGCCCAACTCGTCGGAGTCGGCGAACTCCT
>NZ_JAVFVX010000417.1:0-484 GCF_033441795.1 Streptomyces sp. ADMS
CGAGCGCACAGCGGACGGTGAGACGGGAGCGGGAGCGTCGCTCTGCTGGCCGGGGGAAGTTCCCCGGGCCGACGCCGCTGGCGAGAGACGGGCCGCTGCTGCGGCTCGGTGCGACCGGGAGCGGATCTCGTGGTCGACGTTCTCCGCGACGAGATGCAGCTCCTCGCCGAGGTCGGTCAGCCGGGAGGCGATGGCATCCAACTCAGACGCGCTGCTTCGGGCACCGTGGGTGCGACACCACTCGGAGGCGGTTTCGAGCATCTGGTGCAGGCGGGCCACCGCGCCGAAGTCCTCCGTAACGGCCTCGTGGAACAGGTCGGTGAACTCCTCGGTTCGGGCTGCGGCGAGGCGGTCGTTCCAGTCCGTGGCCGGTGCGCCGTTGTCCGGACTCGCGGCCGGGCCGGCCGTTGGGTGGCGCTGGGGTGGGGCGGCGTTCTCGACCGCACCGAACCGGAGACCGGGGACGAGCCCGGACCGGGAACCC
>NZ_JAVFVX010000418.1:0-483 GCF_033441795.1 Streptomyces sp. ADMS
GTCTTGCCGGCCGACGCCATGGCGTCACGCGGACGCATGGCCTGCTTGGTCTCGACGTCGACGATCAGCTTGTCGAAGTCGGTGCGCTGCTCGACACGCGTGGCCTCGACCTTGTACGTGACCTTGAGGACCGGCGAGTAGATCGAGTCGACCGGAATACGCCCGATCTCCTGGCCGATCTGCTTGTTCTGCACGGCGGAGACGTAGCCGCGACCGCGCTCGACGGTCAGCTCCATCTCCAGCTTGCCCTTGCCGTTGAGCGTGGCGAGGACGAGGTCGGGGTTGTGCACCTCGACACCGGCCGGCGGCGCGATGTCAGCGGCGGTGACGAGACCGGGGCCCTGCTTGCGCAGGTACATGACGACCGGCTCATCGTGCTCGCTGCTGACGACCAGCTGCTTGATGTTGAGGATGAGGTCGGTGACGTCTTCCTTGACGCCCGGCACGGTGGTGAACTCGTGCAGAACGCCGTCGACACGGATG
>NZ_JAVFVX010000419.1:0-482 GCF_033441795.1 Streptomyces sp. ADMS
GCCAGGACCGGGTGGTGCAGGGTCCAGGGGCGGCTGTGTCGGTGTCGTTGCACGGTCCAGGTGGTGTCGGGACCGGATTCGGCGCGGTGGAGGTGGCCACGCTGGTGCAGGACGGTCAGCCAGGAGTCCACCTCGGCCGGCGTGGCGGGGTTCGTACGCATGGCAGTGCTCTCCGATTCCTTCAGGAGGTCGTGGGGCGCGTGTCCAGGGGCGGGTGTCCGGCCGAGGTGTCCGGCTGGTCACCCGCCCCATGTGGTGTGCGGTCAGTTCCGGGAGGTGGTGACCGACTGTCCGTGCTGCTGGCGGAGCTGGACCATCAGGGCGGTCAGCGTGTCGCTGGACAGCGGGATCTGCTGACCGCGGATCGCTTGGGCGACCACCTTGCGGGTCAGTTTGTCCTCGGCCCTGACCGCTGACCGGGCTATCTCCAGCAGCTCCTCGGTGTCCGGGTCAGGTCGCCGGTCACCGGTTGTCCGGGTGTC
>NZ_JAVFVX010000041.1:0-68270 GCF_033441795.1 Streptomyces sp. ADMS
CGATCCCGGTGTCCATGCCGGTGCCAGTGTCCGTGCCGATCCCGGTGTCCATGCCAGTGGCGGTGCCGAAACCGACGCCGGGTCCGGTCCACCGACCCGCCCCGCGCACCCCACCACCCCGCCCCGCCCCGCACAAGAAGCGCACCCCACGCAAGCCCCTCCCCGCCGTACCGCAACCCGCCTACAAGGGGCAGGGTCTCCTCCAGGCCGCCACCGACCTCCTCGCCGGCCTCCGCCGCCACGACCCCGACCTGCTCCTGTCCGCCTGCGACACCGCCCACCTCGCACCCGGCGTCGCCACCTGGCTGGAACGCGACACCAGCCCCACCGCCGTACGACACGCACTGACCAGCAACCTGCCACCCGAAGGCATGCGCCGCCCCGCCGCCCTCCTGGCCCACCGCCTCACCGCACTGCTGCCGCCACCGGCGCCGTACCGCGCACCCGCCGGGCCATCACCCGTCCGGCATCCACTCCAGAACTGCGACGGCTGCGAGCGGGCCTTCCGCGGCCCGGAGCCCGGCAGATGCGGCGAATGCCGTCAACTCCACAGCGGACCAGCTCTCGGAGTCCTTCACCCCTCAGGGTGAACATCACCAACTTGGCTGCTGCCAGGCCACGTTGAGCTTTTACGCTCGCAGCGCCACTCACCTTGGCATGTGCCACAGGCACTTCCCAGCCGTATCGCCTCACACTCACAGGGACCCTCATGGTCAACGCGCCGCACGAGGCGATGCACCGCATCTTCCAGGAGTACCCGAAGCTCTTCTCCCGGGTCTCCGAGGTGCTGGGCGTCGCCTTCAGCCCACCCACCTCGACCACCGTCATGCCCACCGATCTCACCGAGACCCAGCCGGTCGAACGCCGTGTCGACACCCTGCTGCGGCTGGAGACGGAGGACGACGAGCCGCTTCTCCTCGCTATCGAGTCCCAGAGCGGGAAGGATCCCGACAAGCCTGCGAGCTGGGCGTACTACGCCTCCTACGTGCTCGCGAAGTACCGGCTGCAGCCGATGCTGCTGATCGTCTGCCAGGACCGCGCGACTGCTGAATGGGCGGCCCGCCCGGTCTCCTTCGGCCCTCGCCAGTGGCCCCTTCTCACCCTGCGCCCGCTGGTCGTGGGCCCGCACAACATGCCGGTGATCACCAAACCGGCCGAGGTCCGCAAGGACCTCGAGCTCGCCGCACTGTCCGCGATCACCCACGCCAAGAACCCGGACATCGGGGCCATACTGAAGGCAATGTCGACCGTTCTGCGGGACGAGACGGACGACGTCAAGAACCCCATCATCGAATTCGTCTCACAAGGCCTGGGCAAGCTGCCCGCCGCAGCGCAATGGAGGACACTGGTGGCCGTGGACCTTTCTTTCTACAAGTCGCCCATCTTCGAAGAAGTGCGCGAAGAAGCCCAGACCAAGGGTCGGGCCGAGGGTCGGGCCGAGGACGTCCTGACCGTCCTCACCGAGCGCGGCATCGACGTCCCCGAGGAAGCCCGTGAACGCATCACCGGCTGCGGCGACCCCGAGACCCTGAGCCGCTGGCTTCGGCGCGCCGTCACCGCCGCGTCCGCTGCAGAGATCTTCGAAGCCGAGTAACGCAGACGTGGAGCCCGCGAGGCGCAGGACCACCTGACTCGCGGGCCACGGACGGCCATGAGGGCGTCGGTCTCCCTTTTCCCCTCCCGATCGGGGAGGCGAAGTAAACCCACCCCAGGTCTGCGTCGACCATGACGCGGGCGACCGACAGAGGGCGTAACCGCACCCCCGTTGAAACGTCGGAGCGTCGGAGCTAGAGCCGCGCCTCCCGTACGACCGCCACCCCGCCCGGCGGCACCCGCACCGAGCCGCCCACCAGCGCTTCCCCGGTGAGGAGTTCGGTCGCCCCCGCCGCCACCGCGACCTCGGCTCCCTCCCCGGCGTGGTCGATGAGGAACAGGTAGTCCGCGTCGGCACCCCTCCGCACGACCGCCTCCACACGCGCCGGGGTCGCCCGCACCCCCTCGACACCCGCCTCCGCGCACATACGGGCGAGCAGCGCGCCCAGCGTCGACGCGTCCGGCCGTGTCGCCAGATACCAACCGGCGCCCGCACCGACCGGGTTGCGCGTCACCGCCGGAACCCCGGCCAACGGACCGTCCGTGTACGACAACACCGCCTCCGCCCCCGCACCCTCCAGCCGCAACCGCTCCGACCAGAGGGTTCCCGTGCCGTCACCGTCGCCGATGCCGACCGACTCCCCCGGCAGCAGGGGGAACAGCTCGTCCGCCCGCACCCCGAGGGTCTCGCGGAACGCGCCCGGGTAACCCCCCAGCCGCACATGGCAGTTGGCGTCCACGGCACCGCTGTGGAACCCGACGGCCAGCGTGCCGCCGCGCTCCGCGAAGCCCGTGAGGTTCGCCACGCCCTCGTTGTCGACCAGGTACAGGCTCGGGGCCAGCATCAGCCGGTATCCGTCCAGATCCGCGTCCGGCCGGACGAAGTCCACCGCGACGCCCGACCTCCACAGCGGCTCGTACCAGTCCCGTACGAGATCCTGGAAGCGGAGTTCACCGTTCGGCTGGGAGGGGAGTTCCAGCGCCCAACGGGCGTCCCAGTCCCAGACGATGGCCACCGAAGCCGTGCCCGTGCTGCCTCGCACCTCCGCCAACGCCCTCAGGTCCGCGCCCAGTTGGACCACGTCCCGCCAGATCTGGCTGTCCGTGCCGGCGTGCGGGAGCATCGCCGAGTGCCACTGTTCCGCGCCCGCCTTCGCGGCCCGCCACTGGAAGTACGCGA
This sequence comes from Streptomyces sp. ADMS, assembly GCF_033441795.1. NCBI lineage: Bacteria > Bacillati > Actinomycetota > Actinomycetes > Kitasatosporales > Streptomycetaceae > Streptomyces > Streptomyces sp. ADMS. The sequence goes on from NZ_JAVFVX010000041.1 coordinate 2,774, forward strand.
TGCCGTCCGCGCCGTGGGCGACATGGGAGAGGGCGTTGCGGCGCAACTCCCCTGCCGTCTTGGCCCTGTTGACCGGCTGCCAGTTCACCGCACCCGTGGAGTGCTCCATCAGGAACCAGGGGCCGCCCGCGAGCGACCGCATCAGATCGCCGCTCAGCGCGATGTCGATCTCCGACTCGGGGTCGGTCGAACGGAGGTAGTGGTCGTTCGCGACGACGTCCAGCTCCGGGGCCCAGCGCCAGTAGTCCAGCGCGTCAAAGTTGTACATCACCATGAAGTTGGTGGTGGCCGGCAGGGAAGGGGCCGCCGCCCTCAGCACGTCCCTCTCCGCTTGGTACAGCGACAGCAGCTCGTCGCTGCAGAAGCGGCGCCAGTCAAGTTGGTGGGTCGGGTTCGGGACCGCGCCCGTCGCGCGGGGCGGGATGATCTCGGCCCAGTCGTAGTACCACTGGCTCCAGAAGGTGGTCCCCCAGGCGTCGTTCAGCGCGGCCAGGTCATCCCCGTACCGCGCCCGCAACCAGCGGCGGAAGGATTCCGCGCTCTCGTCGCAGTAGCAGGCGGGGTTGTGGCAGCCGTACTCGTTGTGTACGTGCCACATCGCGACCGCCGGATGGTCCGCGTACCGCTCCGCCAGGGCTCCCGCGATCCGCAGGGCGGCCTCGCGGTAGGCGGGGCTGGACGGGCAGAACGTCTGGCGGCTGCCGTACGACAGCCGGCGCCCGTCCTTGTCCACCGGGAGCGCCTCGGGGTGGGCGCGGAAGAACCAGGCGGGCGGAGCCGCCGTCGGGGTCGCCAGGTCGGCGGCGATGCCGTTCTCGTGGAGCAGGTCGAGGAGACGGTCCATGCGGGCGAAGTCGTGGACACCCTCGGCCGGTTCGAGCAGCGCCCAGGAGAAGATCCCGACGCTGACCATGGTGACCCCGGCCTCGCGCATCAGCCGCATGTCCTCGGCCCAGACCTCCTCGGGCCACTGCTCCGGGTTGTAGTCGCCCCCGTACGCGATACCGGGGACAGCGAGTTCGCGCTTCATCGGTCGGCATTCCTGTTCTTGCGGAGGACAGCGGAGGACAGCGGGGCGTCAGCCCTTGTTGGCGCCCAGAGTCAGACCGCTGACGAACTGGCGCTGCAGCGCGAAGTACACGATCAGGGTCGGGATCGCGGTCAGCAGCGCACCCGCGGCGACCAGGTTGGGGTCGGTGAAGTACTGGCCGGAGAGGTTGTTGAGGGCCGAGGTGATCGGCATGTTCTCGCCGGTGGAGATCAGGACGAGGGCCCAGAAGAAGTCGTTGTAGATCCAGATGGAGAGCAGGGTGGCCAGGGCTGCCATCGCCGGGCGGCACAGCGGCAGCACGATCTGCCAGTACATCCGCCACACGGACGCGCCGTCGACCAGCGCGGCCTCGGTCAGCTCGTGCGGGAGCATCCGCATGTAGTTGGCGAGCACGAACGCGCAGAAGCCCGACTGGAAGGCGATGTGGATGAGGACGAGGCCGAGCGCGGAGTCGTACAGCTTGCCGGACTCGGTGATCCCCGGCAGGTCGATGAGCAGGTACAGCCGGTACAGCGGCGTGATGATGACCTGCTGCGGCAGCAGGTTGCCGGCCGTGAAGACGAGGAGCAGGAACAGGTTGATCCGGAAGTCGAAGCGGCTGACGTAGAAGGCGACCATCGACGACAGGAACAGCGTCAGCAGCACCGCCGGGATGGCGATGATCAGTGTGTTGACGAAGTAGTGCGACATGTCCGACTGCGTGAACGCGTTCGTGAAGTTGTCGAAGCTCAGCTTGTCGGCCCAGGAGACGTAACCCTTCTCGCTGGTCTCCGAGTACGGGCGCAGCGCCGCGTAGATCGCCCACAGCAGCGGCGCGAGCCAGGCCAGTGACATGACGACGAGGAACACGTGCAGCAGCACGCGGGCGGGGCGGACGGGGGCGCGCCCCTTCGCGGACCCCTTCACGGGCCCCTGGACGGCCAGGGTGGGAGCGCTCATGCCCGCCGCTCCTTCCGGAAGGTGCTGACCAGGTACGGGATGATCACGACGAGCGAGATCACCAGCAGGACGACGGCGATGGCAGAGCCGTAACCGATCCGGCTGGACTCGCCGATGATGTTGTTGGTCACGAGGATCGAGAGGAGTTCGGTGCCCTGGGCGCCGCCGTTGAAGACGTACACGAGGTCGAAGGCGCGCAGCGACTCGATGATCGTGACGACCAGGACGATCGTGTTCGTCGGGCGCAGGGTCGGGAAGATGACGTTCTTGAACGTCTGCCACTCGTTGGCGCCGTCCAGCGAGGACGCCTCACGCAGGGACGGGTCCACGCCCTTCAGACCGGCCAGGTAGAGGATCATCATGTAGCCGGTGTGCCGCCAGGACGCGGCGACGAGGATGGCCCAGAGGTTGAGGTCCGGGTCGCCGATCCAGTCGATGTAGTGGCCGGGCTTGTTGGCGCCGATGAGGCTGTTGATCAGGCCCGTGTCCGGGTTGTAGACCAGTTGCCAGACGAAGCCGATGACGGCCATGGAGACCACGACCGGGAGGAAGAAGGCCGTCTGGTAGACGCGGCTGAAGCGGATGTTCTTGTCCAGCTGCACGGCCAGGAACAGTCCCAGCGGGGTCGGGATGGCGATGAGTACGACGAACCAGATGACGTTGTGCTGGACGGCCGGCCAGAACTGCGGGTTGTCGGCGAAGAGGTCACGGAAGTTCTGGAGCCCCACCCACTCGATGGCGCCGAAACCGATGCCGTCCCAGGTGGTGAAGGCCAGCGCGATCGACGCGAGGGCCGTCACCCACACGAGGGCGATGTGCAGAAACGTCGGCAGGCCCGCCATGAAACCCAGGGCTACCCGGTCACGGCCCGTCAGCAGCCGGCGGTGGCCCGAGGCCGGCTTGCGGCTCTGCGGGGACGAGGGGGTGCCGGTACCGCCCGGGGGCGGCTCATCGGCCGCCCCCGGGACCACGGGAATCGAATCGAAGGTGCTCATCAGGACGCGAAGATCGTCTTCTTCTGGCGCTCGATGGACGAGAGCAGGCTGTCGATCCCCTTGGGGTCGCGGATGAACTTCTGCAGCGCGGGCTGCATCACCGTCGAGGTGAAGTCCGGCCGGCTGTCGCGGTCCATGAACTGGGTGAGGTTCTTCGCGCCGCTGATCATCTCGTACGCCTTCTTCTGCAGGGCGCTGTACGAGGAGGTGTCGGCGGTGGTGGAGGCCGCGACGACGTTCGGGTCGGCCTTGAGGTAGATCTCCTCGGCCTCGGGAGTGCCCAGGAACTCGAGCAGCTGCACGGAACCGGCCTTGTTCTTCGGGGACTTGCTGAGCATGAAGCCGTCGGTCGGCGCCTCGACCGTGTCCTGACCGAAGGACGGGTCGATCTCCGGGAAGGCGAAGAAGTCGAGGTCCTCAAGATCGGTGGCGTTCGTGAACTGCTGGCCCACGAAGGTGCCCAGCAGATACATGCCGGCCTTCTTCGAGACGAGCGTCTGAGCCGCGTCCTGCCAGGTTCGGCCTGTTGAGCCCTCCTGGTGATAGGGAAGAATTTCAGCCCAGTTGTCGAAGGTGGCGCGAACCTTGGCGTCGGTCCAGGATGCCTTTCCGGCCATCAGCTCGGTGTGGAAGTCGTAGCCGTTGGTGCGGAAGTTGATCTGGTCGAAGGTGCCGAGCGCCGGCCAGGCGTCCTTGTCCCCGAACGCGATCGGGACCAGGCCGTCCGCCTTCATCTGCTTGCACAGCGCGATGAACTGCGCCCACGTGGTGGGCACTTCGTAGCCGCGCTCCTGGAAGACGCTCTTCCGGTAGAACATCGCCCACGGGTACGTGTACAGCGGCACGAAGTAGTACTTGCCGTCCGCGCCCTTGCTGAGCTGCTTCATCGCGTCGGGGAAGTTGCTCCCGATCTTCTGCCACACGTCGTCGATCGGGCTGGCCAGGCCCTTTCCCGCGAAGAACTGCATGCGGTACCCGGCGAACCAGGTGAACACGTCGTCCGGGGTGCCCTGGAGGTAGGAGTTGATCTGCTCCTGGAACGTGTTGTGGTCCTTGGTGTTCACGTCGACCTTGATGCCGGTCTTCTTCGTGAACGCCGCGTAGATCTCGGCGAAGGCCTTCTTCGGGACGGCGTCCGACGAGTTCGAGCCGAGGGTGACGGTCTTCGCGTCGGAGCCCGAGTCGCTGTCGCCGCAGGCGCTCAGCAGCGGAACAGCAGCGCCGAGGGCAGCCGCGCCGCCGATCCCGCGCAGCAGGGTGCGACGGCTCGGACCGGGGACGGACAGACCGGAGGGAGTGTGGTGCATGACGGCTCCTGAGGACAGACCCCCCTGAACGGGGAGCAAGGTCACAGCTACGCTGGTCCATGCTGATCCAAATCGACCAGAAATCAACTTGACCAAACATCGTGGCGGCAATAACAGCCTCATGTCCGGTCATGCGTCAAGAGGTGACGCCAGCCGTTCCTGAAACGTGATGGACATCAAGGCGTTAACCTTTGCCAACAGGGAGATGCCAAACAGCGAGCCAGACCCTCCCCTCGGCGGTTCGGCCGAGCGGCGCGCATCCGCCGCCACGAACGGTGGCTTTCAGCCGAGGCGGGTGGACCGGCCCGGAACGACACGGGTGGCGATCACCCCACCGTCAGCCGGAGCCGGCAGGAGCCCGGCCCATGCCCAGCACGACCACCGCCCCGGCACCCACAGCACCCACCACCGCCCCTGCCGCCACCGCCGCCACGGCACCCCCGGCCCGGCCCCACATCCGGCCCACGGTCCCGCTGGGACGTCGTCCACCTGCCGGCCTGCGCGCTCGGCCTGGCGCTGGTCACCACCCTGTCCCCGCACCGTGTGTGGGGCCTCTGCGCGGCCCTCGGCCACGGCACGGCAGGGGCCCTGGCCGCCCGGTCCCCGCACCCCTGGGAGAGCCGGGCGCTGCGCGCGGCCGCCGCCGGCGCGGTACTGCTTCCCCCGGTCCTGCTGATCGCGCTCGGCGGGGCCCGGTCCAAAGTGCACCCCGCAGGCCCGTACGGCCCTGCTGTTCGCCTTCCCCGCCGTGGCCCTGCCCCTCGCCGTCGGCGGGGTCGACTGCCAGTGACCGGGCCGATGCGCCTGGGGCTCACACTGGCGGGCCGGGCCGGGGCGGTTCCGGAGCCGGACCCGGAGCCGTGGCCGGACCCGGAGCCGTGGCCGGAGTCGGAGCCGTGGCCGGAGTCGGAGCCGGAGCCGGAGTCGGGGTCGTGGCCGGAGCCGGGGCCGGAGCCGGAGTCGGGGTCGTGGTCGGACCCGGGATCGGCCGGAGCCGGAGTCGGGGTCGGACCCGGAGCCGTGGCCGGAGCCGGGATCGGCCGGACCCGGAGTCGGGGTCGGACCCGGAGCCGTGGCCGGAGCCGGGATCAGCCGGACCCGGACCCGGAGCCGGAGTCGCGGCCGGAGCCGGGATCGGCCGGACCCGGACCCGGAGCCGGAGTCGCGGCCGGAGCCGGACCCGGACCCGGAACCGGAGTCGCGGCCGGAGTCGGAGTCGGACCCGGAACCGGAGTCGCGGCCGGAGTCGGAGTCGCGGCCGGGCTGGCGATGGGCGCCGCCGCGGCCCTGAAGTGGACCGGCCTGGCTCCTCCTCCCCGACGGCCTCGTCCTGATCGCCGTCACAGCGGGCCGCCGCACGGCCGTACGGGCTACCGCGACCGCTCTCCCGACGGCCACCGCGGCCGTCGTACCGGTCGCCCTGGCCGACCCGCACGCCTTCGTCGAGCACGTGGTGCTGTTCCCGCTGGGCAAAGGACGGCGCCCACTCCCCGGCGGCGAGCCCGCTGCCCGGGCGTCTGCCTGCCGAGTACTCCCCGGCGGCTTCGTCCTCTCGGCCGAGAAATCGTTCTGGATCCAGAAGTCGCCGATCGCGCTGGCGGCGCGGGTCAGTCCGAGCAGGGCGGCGAAGGTGGCGGGACGGTGCATGCTGGTGTCTCACCTGATCTCGCAGAGGGTGAAGGGGAGTTGGGCGATGTGAGCGGGCCTGCTGCTCTCGGGCCGTCACGGTCGGCTGTCGCTCCAGGCGCGGACGCGGCGGATGCTGGTGCAGTCGGGCCGGTCGCTGTCGTGCGGGAAGGCGCCGCCCGTGGCGCGCAGATCGGTGAAGATCTGCAGTAGGTCCAGCTCGCCGTCCAGCACGCGGTCGACGTAGCCGTCGCCACAGGTGCAGGGCGCGATCGGAGCCCGGATGCGGCGGCCGAAGCCGCATGTGAAGGCGCAGTACCTGGAGTCGGACTTCGCCGATCTGTTCAGCGACGGTCCGAGGTGACGTACATCATATGGAACCCACCGGTGGCCGCACGGCAGAGCCAGGTATGGAACCACCATTCCGGGCCCGCGTCCGTGCGGGCGACGAGAACTCCTTCCGAGTGCTTTTCCAGGGGCACGGGCGGGCCGTGTACAACCACTGTTTCCGCCTGACCGGGGACTGGTCGGTCGCCGAGGACTGCGTCTCGTTGGTGTTCCTCGAAGCCTGGCGGATGCGGGAGAAAGTCGAGCCGCACGGCGGCAGTCTCCTGCCGTGGCTGCTGGGGATCGCCACCAATGTGGTGCACCACCGCAGACGTACGGCCCGGCGGCACCGGACCCTGATGGAACGCATGCCTCCGCCCGGCCTGTTGCCGGACTTCGCCGACGAGGTGGTCGGCCGGCTGGAGGACCAGGAGCAGATAGCCGCGGGTGCGCAAGGCGCTGGACCAGTTGTCGCGGCCGGACCGTGAGGTGGTGGCGCTGTGCGTGTGGGCCGGGCTGGACTACGCCGCGACCGCCGAGGCACTGGGGATACCGGTGGCCACCGTCCGTTCCCGGTTGTCCCGGGCGCGCCGCCGGCTGGAGAAGCTGGCGCTGAAGAATCTTGAGCAGGACCTGGAACCTGCGGCTGCGGAACGGCAGCAAACAGGTGACCGCCACGAGGCGGTCCGGCCGGGCAGAGGGAACGGAAAGGGACCGTGGTGAGCAGGGACCGGGAGCAGGACGGAGACGTGCGAGAAGTGCGCCGGCTGCTGGCCGTGCCGGCCGAACGGGACTTCCCCGACGGCCGACGGATTCAGCGGGAGGAACATCTGATGCGCAGTTTGCGAACGTTGGCGGGACAACGTACCGGCGGGCGCGGGCGCCGGGTGGGGCAGCGGCCGGCGACGGGGCTGGCGGCGGCAGCGATCGCGGCAGGCGTGACGGTGGCGATGCCGGGCGGGACGGACAGCGGGAAGAAAACCGAACAGGGGACCGCGAAGAAGACCGAGAAGAGGACCGAGGCGGTGCCGGCCACCCTCCCTGCCTGAAGGCCAGCCTGCTGCCGTTGTCGTTCGGAACGGCGCCCATCGACGCCCGACCGAACGGCAAACCGGCACGACCATCCTTCATGCACCTGTGACCTGCAGAAAGAGGATGTGGAACAGCTTCTGACGCCCCGCTCACCACACCGCAGCGGGATTCGCCGTGGCATTCACCACGTGGGACGGGCGGACACCCCGCCGTCCACCACCAGGTCGTGGCCGCTGACCCAGGACGCCAGCCGTGAGGCGAGGAACACGCACGCGTCGCCGATGTCCTCGGTTCGCCCCAACCTCCCTACGGGCACCGCCTGTTGCCATCGCCGCACTCCGTCCGGCCAGTCGTCCGCCAGCCCTTCCCGGTCGACGAGCCCGGGCGAGACGGTGTTGACGCGGATGCCGTGCGGCCCGTATTCCAGCGCGGCCGACCGGGCGTGCGTCACGACCGCCGCCTTCGAGGCGCAGTAGTGGGCGTGGCCGGGCGCCGGACGTGCGGCCTCGATGGAGGCGATGTGCGTGATGCTGCCGCCGCCCTCCTGCTCCCGCATGACCTCCGCCGCGGCCTGCGTACAGGCGAAGACACTGAGGACGTTCGTGTCCACGACACCTCGCCAGTCCGCGACCGTCATTTCGGCGAGCCCCTGGACCGGCTGCACCCCCGCGTTGTTGACCAGCGCGGTCAGCCGCCCGCCACCCCAGTCGGCGGCCTCCCGCACCACTCGCCGGCAGTCGTCCTCGACGGTGAGATCGCCCCGCAGTACGACGGCCAGCCCGCCCGACTCCCCGATCCGCGCGACCGCGTCCCGCGCGCCCTCGTCCGACGTCCGGCAGTGCACGGCGACGGCGGCCCCCTCCGCCGCGAACCGCAACGCGATCCCGCGCCCGATCCCGCCACCGGCCCCGGTGACAAGGGCGACCTGGCCTTCCAGAAGGCTGCTGTGACTCATGGGCGACACAGTGCCTCGATGCGGGCCGCCTCGGCCGGATAACGCGCGGCCAGCTCGCCGGCGTCGCCGTGCTCGTACCCGTCGTACGTGAACCCGGGCGCCATCGTGCACCCGAAGAACGCCCACGCCCCGCCCCCGACGACGCGCGCACCCATCCAGGTGCCGGCGGGCACGGTCAGCTGGGGCTCCTGCCCGTGCAGGAGACCGGGCCCGAGGACGGCCGTGCGGGAGGTGCCGTCCGGCGCGAGGAGCAGCAGTTCCAGCGGATCGCCGAGGTAGTGGTGCCAGACCTCGTCGGACGGCAGCCGGTGCAGCGCGGAGAAGTCGCCGGGCTCGGCGGTCAGCAGCGCGACGATCGCCGAGCCCTCCGGCCGCCCGTCGGCCCGCTCGGGTCCCGCCCACGTACGACGGAACAGCCCGCCCTCACGTGGGATCGGCTCCAGCCCGTAGTGGGCGACCAGGTCGGCGGGCGTCGGATTTCCTGAGGTCGGGGTCACCCGGGAAAAGCTACCTCGCGCAAGAGGCACGCCAGTTGGGCACGTTTCTCCGGCAGGTACACATCGGGCAGGTCGATCTCGGGAAGGAGAACCCGGCACGCGGCTCGCTCACCCAGCCGTGCACCACCGTGGCATCGGCGACGGGGTCGAGCCGCAGCACGCGCACGGTACCGAACCCCTCGGCCACCCGCTCGTGCACGGCCGCACGGGCCGCGTACGACGGGTACTCCCGCGTCAGCCGCGCCCAGTCGGTGACGACGGGGACGAGGTCCCCCCTTGTCCACAGGGGGAGTTGATCGCGGTGGTGGGCGGAGCCCGGGACGCCGGAGGCGCCGAAGGGCACCGCCCGGAGGCTGTCGTCACGCCGGGCCAGATCCCAGACGTACCGGGCGGCGGGCCCGCGCGCGCTGAGGTCGGTGAGCCCGGGGACGGGGGAGGTGCAGAGCACGCAGTCGTGGTCACCGGAGAGCCCCGGTTCCTCGTACGAGGTGCTGCCGAGGGCCCGCCAGGGAAGCAGCCGGTGACGCTCGCCCCAGGTCGTGGACACCGGTTCGGCGGCCACCTCCGCGACGGCTTCCCGCACCAGGGCGGCGCGAGCGGTCCCGTACAACTCCCTTGCCTTGAGCAGCACTTCGAGCGTGAAGCCGATCCGGGGGAGCAGGCCGAGCCAGGGGCGGAAGATCTCGGGGTACACGGGCGGGACGGCCAGCGCGGCGAAGGCGGGGTGGGCGGCGAGGCGGCGTACGACGGCGGAGCGCAGGGCCGCGTACGTCGCCGCCTCCGTGCTGTCGGCGTCCATCCGGCGGTCCCGGCGCAGAAGCCGGTCGCGGAGGGTGGTCTCCTCGGCCGTCAGGTCGTCGAGGGTGGCGAGGAGACCGAGCCGAGGACGTCACCCCGCTCTTCCGGCGCCTCCACCTCACCGACGGGGGCATGCTTTCGGCCACCGGCGTCCACCCCACGATGTGGGTCCGGCTGTTGTTCGACAACGCGTGCAAGCCGCACCAGCGGGCGTACACGCTGGTCGACCCGGACCACGAGGCCGGCACGTTCAGCCTCGAGTTCGCACTCCACGAGGGATGCGCCGGCGACTGGGCGCGGGCGGCGAAGCCCGGGGACACCAACGGTGCGACGGTCCAGGGAACCGGCTTCACGCGGCCCCAGCCGGAACCCCCGCACCTCTTCGCGATCGGCGACCCGGCATCGCTGCCCGCGCTCAACTCGCTGCTGGACACGCTGGGTTCGGTCCCGGCCACGATCTGGTTCGAGTCGGACCACGGCACCGACGGCTACCCCTTCCGGACAACCCCCGGCCACCACGCCGTCCGCACGGTCCCCCGCCGTGACGCGGGCGCCCACCTGGTCGCCGAGGTCCGCTCCGCCTTCCCGGACCTCCTCGGGCACACCGCGGACCCGTACGTCTGGACAGCCTGCGACACCGCCACCACCCGATCCCTGGCGGACTACTTCCGCAAGGAGGCGGGCCTGCCGAAGCAGCGGGTGCACGGACTGGGGTACTGGCGGCCGTAGGGCACCCCTGCCGCGATCGGGGCATGATCGACCCATGGACGTCACTCTCCACCTCGCCCAGGAACCCGAGGCCGACGCGCTTCTCGGCCGCAGCCCGCTCGCCGCGCTGACCGGAATGCTGCTGGACCAGCAGGTCCCGATGGAGTGGGCGTTCAAGGGACCGGCCACCATCGCCCAGCGCCTGGGCGCCGACGACCTCGACGCGCACGAGATCGCGGTGTACGACCCCGAGGCCTTCGCCGCGCTCCTCTCCGACAAGCCGGCCGTGCACCGCTACCCGGGCTCGATGGCCAAGCGGATCCAGCAGCTCTGCCAGTACCTCGTCGAGCACTACGACGGGGACGCCGAGGGAGTCTGGCGGGACGCGACGACCGGCCAGGACCTCCTGGGGCGCCTCACCGACCTGCCCGGCTTCGGCAGGCAGAAGGCCCAGATCTTCCTGGCCCTCCTCGGCAAGCAGCTCGGCGTTCGGCCCAAGGGCTGGCGCGAGGCCGCCGGCGCGTACGGCGAACCGAAGTCGTTCCGCTCCGTCGCCGACATCACCGGCCCCGATTCCCTGGCCAAGGTGCGTGCGCACAAGCAGGAGATGAAGGCGGCGGCGAAGGCCGCGAAGACCTCCGGCAAGTAGGGCCTGCCCGGCGGCGCCGGCGGTGACGGGGTCCCCGAGAGAAGAGCGCGCCCGCCGAGGCCCGGCTGACGACACCGCCACCCCGCATCTCCGACATGACCCGCCGGCGCCGCCCGCACCGAGCCCGCCGGTAGGCCGAGCGGGCGGATCTCGGGCCCGGAATGATCGGTCCTGTGCGGGTCACGGGGAGATGACCTCCCATGAGCCCTGCCGCACGCACCCCGTACGCCGGGCGTCGGGCTGCCTGGCTCCGGGTACTCGTCCTGCTGCTCGCACTCCTCGTGCCGGGAACGGCAGCGCACTGCGGAGCGGCCGAGCCTGTCGTCACGGGCGCGGCGGCCGTCGAGTACGACCTCCACGACACCGCCCTGCGCCCGCCGGGCCGCTACGGCCACCGCCCCGTCGTACCCCTGCGGCCCGCGCCCCGCCCGCCGTCCGCACGGCGCCCCCCGGCGACGGCGGCCCACCCGTTCCCCGTACCGCCACTGCCCACCCTGTCCCTCCTGCGCTCAGTGGTTTTGCGCTGCTGACAGAGCCGGCTCACCGGTCCATCAGCCAGTACGACACACGGGACAAGGAACACCGACATGGCGATCGACCCCTACGCCGTCCTGCGCGCCCTGCTGCGCGCGGAGGCCGCACGCAACGCACCGAAAACCCGGCTGCCGCAGGGCAAGGAAGCCAAGCCGCAGCAGCCCCCGAAGGAGCCGGGTCGCTGACGACTACGGGCGGCGGGGGCGGGGCTTCTGCCGGAGCCACCGTCTCCGCCGTGCCGTCCCGATGAGGGAGCGGGTGATCTCCCGCCCGGTCCGGGTGCCCAGCAAACCGGCGAGGGACTTGAACATGCCGCTGCCCACCACCTGTTCGACGGCGGAGGGGTCCTCCTCGGACGCCCTGGGCTTCACCGGCTGCATCCCGTCCGGCCCCTCGGCTCCACCGGAGGTCCGCACGGCCGTCAGCTTCTCGTACGCGGCTCTCTGCCCACAGCCTGTGCGTAACGGTCGTGGAGCTGCGAGGACCTGACCGCCTCGTCGAGGACGCACGTACCCGGCGGCGATCTCCAGGGCTCCTGGGGGGAGTGCGCAAGCGATCCCCTGCGCGCCGGGTGGTGAACCGGGCGCGTTTGCCGGTGGCAAGGGCTCCGCGATGGCCTGTGCTGTGGCCGATGGCACACTCACGCGGTCACTCGCGCCGGGCCGCTCTCCCGGTTTGCACCGGTTTACGGCATCTTTTCCAGCGTCGCACTCCGTCTCCATGGCTGCGCCCGGAACGTCTGGACCGGTAGGCTTTCCGTGTGATCTTCAAGCGCATCGGAAACGGCCGGCCGTACCCCGACCACGGCCGGGAAAGCACCCGGCAGTGGGCGGATGTCGCGCCACGCCCGGTCCGCCTCGATCAGCTCGTGACGACCAAGGGCCAGCTCGACCTGGAAACCCTGCTCGCCGAGGACTCGACGTTCTACGGCGACCTCTTCGCGCATGTCGTGAAGTGGCAGGGCGACCTGTATCTGGAGGACGGTCTGCACCGCGCGGTCCGGGCGGCTCTCCAGCAACGTCAGGTGCTGCACGCCCGCGTCCTGGAACTGGACTGACGTTCTTCCGGGGTCTCTTTACCTTCTTTATTGACCCTTTCGGGTAGTACCCCGGCCAGGTCAATGATCATTTAGTAGGCATCACCGCCCGGGCGCACTACGCTGCGCCCATGAGCATGCTGACTCCCCCCGGTATGGGCGGCCAGTACCGCATCACGGGGGACAAGTACCCGCGGATGCGCCGACCCCGGGGGCGCCGCAGGCTGGCGCTCGGACTCGTGGCCTCCGTCGCCGCCCTCGGCCTGATCGGCTGGGGCACCCTGCAGCTCATCGACGTCTTCACCGGCGGCGGCAGCAAGGCCACGGCGGCGGGACCCAAGTCGGACTGCGCGTCCAAGGCGAGCCCCTCGCCCACGGCAACGGCCCCCAGAGCGCTGCCCAGTCCCGGCCAGATCACCGTCAACGTCCTCAACGCCACGCCCCGCAGCGGCCTCGCCAAGAAGACCGCGGACGAGCTGCAGAAGCGCGGCTTCCGCATCGGCGACGTCGGCAACGCGCCGAAGGCCTACGACAAGAAGATCGCCGGAACCGGGATGGTGCTCGGCGCGAAGTCGGCCGCCGAGGCCGCCCTGCCGGTGCTCGGCACCCAGCTCGCCGGCGCCCAGGTGAAGACCGACGCCCGCACCTCGGCCACCGAGGTCGACCTGCTCATCGGCACCACGTTCGCGGCCCTGAACAGCAAGAAGGACGCCGATCAGGCCCTGGCCGCGCTGACCGGTCCCGCACCGGCGCCCTCCAGCAGCCAGAAGGGCTGCTGAGCCGCGTACCGCTGACTGCTGCTACTCGGCCGCGCCGTACAGGCGGTCACCCGCGTCACCCAGGCCCGGGACGATGTAGCCGTGCTCGTTCAGGCGCTCGTCTACCGAGGCCGTCACGACCGTGACCGGGGCGCCCGCCAGTTCGCGTTCCATGACCTCGACGCCCTCCGGGGCCGCCAGCAGGACCACGGCCGTCACGTCGTCGGCGCCGCGCTTGATCAGCTCGTTGATCGCCGCGACCAGGGTGCCGCCGGTGGCGAGCATCGGGTCGAGGACGTACACCTGGCGCCCGGAGAGGTCCTCCGGCATGCGGGTGGCGTACGTCGACGCCTGGAGCGTCTCCTCGTCGCGCACCATGCCCATGAAGCCCACCTCGGCGGTCGGCAGCAGCCGGACCATGCCGTCCAGCATGCCGAGGCCGGCCCGCAGGATCGGCACGACCAGCGGGCGCGGGTGGGACAGCTTGACGCCGGTGGTCGAGGCGACCGGCGTCGTGATGTCGACCTGTTCGGTACGCACGTCGCGCGTGGCCTCGTAGGCGAGCAGGGTGACCAGCTCGTCGGCGAGACGGCGGAAGGTCGCGGATTCGGTGCGCTGGTCGCGCAGCGTGGTGAGTTTGTGGGCGACCAGAGGGTGGTCGACGACGTGGAGACGCATGTTCCTAACAGTAGCCGTGGTCCGGTACAGCGGCTCCGCTCCCCCGCACTGCGGGCCTGCTCCGCAATACAGCGATTCAGCTTCCCCGTACACCGGCTTTGCCCGCCGTTCGCCCTTCCGGTGGCATCAAACCGCCCGAGGGAGGGAAAGTGGGAGGACGGACTGGGGGTGTCAACCTATGCCTGACCGCGAACACGACCATGACCAGAAGCCGTCGGAGACCGAGGCCGAGCGGCGTCGGCGACGGGCCGTCTTCCTGCGCGAGCTGACCGAGGCCCGCGAGTTGCGCGACCGCGTCCAGCCCCGCCGCGCCAAGGTCGCCCGCCTCCGCCACGCCATGCGCATGCGTACGTTCCGCTGGTAGTACGCGCGTTGAGGGGGTGGCCGTGCGGGGGCCACCGGAGAAGCCGGTTACGATCCGCTCGTGGCGGCAACGAGAGCGCTGCTGAAGGGTTCGGCCGACAAGCGATCAAAAGAGCCGGACACAGGGGGCCGAAGACGTCCCCTGAACGCTCCGTTTCTGCCACGATTCCGAGTGGGTGGGGCTCGGCGCACAGCAATCCCCACCCGTAACCTCCGCCGGGAGGACCCCCAACCGGCACCCCTAGGACCAGTGGGAGAGTCACGGTGTACTTCGCCGCACTGCTCGCGCGCACCGAAGACGGGTGGGAAGCGAGCGACACAGAGCTCGACGATGTGGAAACCCTGTCGGACCTGACCGAACTGGCCCGTGAAGCCTCCCCCGAGGACGACACGGTGCTGGTGCTCATCGAGCAGGAGGACGCCTGGTTCGGCGTCGTCCGCGTCGACGGCGAGGACGACCCCCGTATCTACGTCTCGGACGCCGCCGCCGCTGCCCGTAGCTCGTACGGCGAGATCCTGCTCACGGCCGAGCTGCTCGGCCGTGATCCGGACGACGACGGGACAGATCTGGACGCCCTCGACCTCGACGGCACCGAGGACGGTGAGACGGACAGCGATCCGGACACCGACCCTGACGCCGCCGACGACGAGATCGGCACCTCCGCCGAGGTGGTGCCGCACGGCCCCGTCGGCGACACCGAGATCCTCGACGACCTCGGCGTCGCCGAGAAGGAACTGCGCGCCCTGGACGCCGACGACGCACTGGGCGCGATCGCCGAGGCCCTGGGAGCTTCGGAGGTCCTGGAGACGGTGCGCTGAGCGAAGAGGGTTTGATCGGCGGAGGGGCGCCCGACCCCGTACGTGATCCGTGGCGGGCCGCGATGCGGCTCGCCCTGGCCGAAGCCGAGCGCGCGCTGCCGGGCGGTGACGTGCCCGTCGGCGCCGTCGTTCTGGCCGCCGACGGTACGACGGTGCTCGCGACCGGGCACAACGAGCGCGAGGCGACGGGCGATCCGACGGCGCACGCGGAGGTCCTCGCACTGCGGCGCGCCGCGGCGGACATCGGCGAGTGGCGGCTGTCCGGGTGCACGCTCGTCGTGACACTGGAGCCCTGCACGATGTGCGCGGGTGCTCTCGTGCAGTCCCGGGTGGACCGCGTGGTCTACGGCGCCCGCGACGAGAAGGCGGGCGCGGCCGGCTCCCTCTGGGACGTCGTACGCGACCGACGCCTCAACCACCGCCCGGAGGTGATCGGCGGCGTCCTCGCGGACGACTGCGCCGGCGTCCTCACCACCTTCTTCCGCAACTCCTCCCGCAACGACCGCTGACCGCGGATTCACCGGCGGTGGACCGACGAATACGGATTTCAGACACGCCACACCTTGCTGTAAGGTCTCCCTCGGTAGCGTGTCCGAGCGGCCGAAGGAGCTCGCCTCGAAAGCGAGTGTGGCGCAAGTCACCGAGGGTTCAAATCCCTCCGCTACCGCAGGTAGACGAGGGGCCCGATCCGATGGATCGGGCCCCTCGTGCTGCTCCGTCTCAGTTTCCGTCTCAGTCGTACCGCCGCTGTGCCTCGTCCTGCCGGATCCGACAGAACACCCTCCACACCGATCGCCGCGACAGCACAATTGAGATCGCAGCCGCTGAGCTACACGGCGTAGCCGCACACCGAAAGGAAGGGTGAGGCATGGAGTCGGATTGGATCACCCTGGTCGTATCGTCAGGCGCAGCGGTCGCCATCGTGCTAGCCATCTCGCGGATGCGGGTCACCCTGCGCGCGGTCTTCCATCGGCCTCGTGAAACCTCCGTGATCGTTGACGTAGGTAAAAAGCGAGTGCAGCTAAGCGGCACAGAGCTCTCAACGATCAGTAGTCAGGAGCAACTCGAGCTCGCTGAGCGGTTGCAGATCTCGCCTGAACAGTTGCTCGGATTGCTAAGTGAACTCCAACTCATTCTCGACCAAGCGGCCCAGGCCGCGAGTGAGAGGTACAGACGGGAGTTCCTTCGCCGACAGGCACACGAAGACAGTCCCGAGACTGTCACCGGGGGCGGGGCAGATGACTGAGAGTGCCACCAACCCGGTCTCCGACGCTACAGGCGGGGCGTCCCTCGAAGAGCCGACAGTCACCACGGTGACCGCTCACTTCAAGATGGTTTTCCTCTGCGTCATGGTGGTGACAGTCCTTGCACTCACAGCCAGTCTCTATATTGCGATCTTCGTAGAAAAGCCGACGGAGGCCGCCAAATCAGCCATGGCCACCTGCTCCAACCTGGCGAGCCTGGGATTTGGAGCAATGGTCGGACTCCTGGGTGGCAAGACCGTGCAGTAAGCGGCCAGAGTGGCACGCTGCGTGTGCAGCACTCTGGCCAGCCCGTCTCACTTATTCCAGATGAGTCCGTCGACCTGTCTGGCGACGTCGCTGCGGACGGAGTCCACCATGTGCTGGTACCGCGCGGCCATGGCCGTCGTGGACCACCCCATGAGCCCCATGACCGCCCGCTCAGAGACTCCGAGGATCAGCAGGACCGTGGCGGCGGTGTGCCGAGCATCGTGCAAGCGGCCGTCTCGTACCTTCGCGTCGTCCAGCAAATCCTTCCAGTCGTCGTAATCCGTTCGGGGTGATGTGCCCCGACCGGTCGGCGTGGCGAACAGCCACCCCTCATCCGTCCAGTCGCATCCGGCCGCCGCGCGTTCGGCGCTCTGCTTGGCCTGATGCACCCGGAGCAGATCAACGAGCTGTGCGGGCAGACCGACCGCGCGCCGTCCCGCACGGGACTTCGTGTCGGCCGTCTCGGGGTTCGTCCGCTGGCGCTGCGGGCAGTAGCCCGCCTTCCGGCCGCAGGAGTCTCCACATCCGTGGGCGTAGCGCGGGCGGCGGCGACTCCGACGGACCATAAGAACGCCCCGTTCGAGATCCACGTCAGCCCACTTGAGGCCTAGTGCCTCCCCCTGGCGGAGACCAAGCGCGAGTGCCACAGCCCAACGTGCGGAGTTCCGGCCGTCGTCGGCGGCCTGCAACAACCGCTGGACCTCTTCGACGTTGTACGGCTCGACCTCCTCCTCCCGTAGGCGAGGCGCCTTGGCGAGTTGGACGGGGTTTCGTCCCAAGTAGCCACGCCGGACCGCCTCGTTCAGCGCGGTGCGAAGGGTGCGGTGGATCTGGTGAATCGTCCCCGCCTTACGGCCCTCAGCCTGCATGTTCCCGTAAAAGCGCTCGATGTGCTCAGGTCCGAGCTTGTCGAGCCGGTGGGCCCCAAGTGCCGGAATCAGGTGTTTCCGTACGGCCACGCCGTAGCCGACCATGGTGTTCTCGTTCACAGCGAGGGGCGCGATGGTGTCGATCCAGTGGGTCAACCACATCTTGACCGTCCATGGCTTGCCCGGCTTGGCCAACGTCTTGGCGTCACGCTGCTTCTCCAGCTCGCGGACGGCGGCCGTTACTTCTGCGCGGGTCTTGCGTTCGACGTGGCGCCGGTCGGGGGTTCCGTCGTTGCGGATGCCGACGGTCACGCGGCCGTGCCACTTGCCGTCGCTGCCCTGGTAGATGGACGAGCGACCGTTCGGCTGGCGGGTGCGCTTGTTCTTGTCTTCTGCCATGCGTACTCCTCAGGCTGCGGCGGCGATGGTGGGGCGCTGGCTCTTGCGGCGGCGAGTGACGAACTCGGGTACGGCGTCGGCGGGGACTCGGCGGAGTTGCCCGACGGTGATGGACTCCAGCTCTCCGGAGCGGATGAGCCGATAGCAGACGGTGCGGCCGATCTGGAGACGACGGGCGGCCTCTTCGACGGTCAGCAGTACGAGGGTGGAATCAACGGCGGTGAGGTGGGCCGTGGCCATGCGGAAATCTCCTTGAGGCAGAAGGAGGGGTTCAGGGCCTTCCCGGAAGTCCGCTACATCCGCTACACCGCTACATCGCAGGTCAGCGGGTGGTTTTTTGTAGCGGACGGGTCGGATGTAGCGGCTACGGCCGTTTCGGGGCGGAGGCCGTAGCCGCTACATCGGGGGTTGCCGCTACAGGTTCAGGGGCTCTGAGCTGGGATGTAGCGGTGTAGCGGATGTAGCGGCCCTGGGGGGCGGGCAGTAGCGGGCCCAGGCGTCTTCGAGGTCTTTGGTGAAGAAGCCTTTGAGGACTCCGCCGGCGGTGCGGATGTTGCGGGAGATGACGGGGTCCCCGTCGGCGGTGACGTACTCGCTGAGCATTCGGGACAGGCGCCGGTTGTCGAGCGGCTTGCCGTTGAGGTCAGCCCACGGTGCGTCGTCGAGGGCGTTGAGCCGGTCGAGGATCGCGACGGTGGGCAGGCGGTCGACGCCGATGAGGACGTGGTCGCGCAGGTCGGTCAGGAGCCGGATGCCGACGCTGCCTTTGTCGTTGGCCCGGGATGCCTTGACCAGGGTCAGGCAGGCTTCGCGGGCCCGGCGGGGCCAGTCGCCGCCGGCCGCGTCCGCCACGGCGAGCAGGGGTTCCCACACGTCCGCCGGCCGGTCGGTGACCCCGTCGGGCATCTCGGGGAAGGCGCCCGTGATGCGCTCTTGCACGGTTTCGGCCCACTTGGCGAGCCGGTCACGGATCTGGTTGCCCTGCGGTACGTGGATGCGGGTACGGAACTGTTCCACCTTCTCGTTGCGGGCCCGGCGGCGCATGCGGACGATGACGGAGCGGGTCAGGATCGTGTCGGGCAGGGAGCCGAGTCCGGCGACCGCGACGGCGCAGTACGAGGGGAAGCCCTGTACCTGCTGGTTGGAACCGTCCCCGACGCACCGGTACATGACCCGTCCGCGCGCGTGTCCGGCGTTGATGAACCCGCGAAGCTGCTCGTTGTCTCCGGCTTTGGGACCGAAGATCGTGTCGATTTCGTCGAACAGGATCGTGGGCCGGCCGCCGTCGATCCCGGAGACGGACCGGAACAGGGCGGATGCCGAGGCGTCAGCAGCCGCCATGGAGCGCGGCACAAGGGTTTCCACCACGTCCAGGGCCCGTGACTTCCCCGAGCCCGGCTCGGGCGAGAGGAACGCGAGACGGGGGGTGGAGTCGAACGCGTCGAGCAGGTGTGCGTGCGCGTCCCACAGCGTCACCGCGACGAACGCGGCTTCGGTGGGGAAGACGTTGAAGCGGCGGTGGAAGGCTTCCACCTCGTTGAGCAGTGCGGCTCCGTCGATGGTGGGCGGGGTGGGGGTCGGGTTGGTCATGCGGCGGCCCTTCCTTCCGAGGTGGTGCGGAGTGGGCAGGTGTCGCGGTGCGCGGTGTGGTCGTCGATCAGGGCGAGCACACGGGTACGGCCGACTGCGCTGCGGTCACGGCCGCACGCGCACTTTGAGGTGGCGGTCGGGGTGGCGCCGCGCGGGGCGGTGATGTGGAGCCAGGCGATGGGGTAACGGCCTTCGCTGCGCGGCGGGTTGGGGCGAACGGCAATGGGGACGCCTTCGGCGACGCCCTTGGGTTCGCCCTCGGCCGTCCGGGGTGCGGCGGGTTGGGCGGCGCGTGGGACGGTCGGGGGTGCGGTGAGGCTCTTAGGGACGCGGGGGGAGGTCATGTGGTCCTGCCCCGGGGCGAGTTGTGGGTGATCGACCAGTCCAGGGCGCGTCGGATCACGTCGTCGTAGTAGCGCTGCGGCTGTGTGGCGTTGGCCCCCGCCGCTCCTCTAAGAGCGTCCTCGACCCGTACGCGGGTGAGGTCGCCGGACGCGATGAACCGGCCCAGGGCGCGGGCGGCGCGCAGCAGTGTGGCGTTGCGAGTGCCGTCGGCGGCGGTGGCGACGCTGTGCACCTCGTTGGCGAACGCTACATCCGCATACCGGCTGGATTGCCCCGCTACGGGCCCCGAGAGGGCCTGTACGCGCTTGGGGGCCGGTTTCAGGATGCTCAGCAGCCATCCGGGCACCGGGGCCACCACAGGGGCGCTGAGAGCTTCGTACGACCCGGCGGGGGTGGTACTGCCCGCCGCGACGACGTACCCGCCACCAGCGCGGGTATCGACCAACGGGCCGATGGTTCCTGCGGTATTGGTCAGCCGCACGCCGTCCGGGGCGGTGAAGTACAGGTGTGATCCGCCGCTCGCGGTCCGCACCCGGTAGGTGTCGGGCACCTGCTGTCCGGCGCGCTCGCAGAGCGCCCCAAAGGTCGTCGCGCCGTCAGGTGCGTCCGAACTTCCCTTCCCGTTCCTGCCGTTGGGTTTGGGCATGTCCAGGTCGACGACCAGCAGGCCGGCGGGGCCGGTGGCGATGCCGACGTTGTACGGGGCCCGCGACCAGGCCGTACGGATCACGTCGGGGTCGGTGGTGGCGCGTTGCTCCCACTTGCGGTGTCCCGTCGCGCACGGGCCGGTTCCGGGGCACGCGGTTTCGCCGTGCAGGGCGGGGCGCTTGGTGCCGGGGCGGAGGGGGAAGACGGGCCAGCCCCGTTCGGCGGCGTCCAGTGCGGCGTTCAGCAGGTGCTCGTTCACGCGGCCACCCCCAGCGCTGCGGTGGCGAGGAACGCGCGGCCGATGTGCTCGCTGTAGGCGGGTGGGATGGCTTCGGTGAGTTCCTCGCGTACGTCGGTCCACGTGATGCCGAGTGCGGCTTGCAGCTCGGGGACGGAGGGTTTGCCCCCGCCGTTGCCGTACGCGGCCACATACGGGCCGTCGAAGTAGGCGCCGTGCCGCCATCCGCGTACGCGGCCCCGGTGCGGGACGTGCGCCGGCCGTGCGGCCGTCCAGCCGCCCAACTCGAAGTTGCGGTGCCGGATCACCCCGAGGGCGAACATCTCGCCGCAAAGGGTGAGGTCTTTGCGGATCTCCGCGCGGCCGTTGGGTTGCTCGATGACGTACGGCAGACCGGTCCGTTCGAGCAGGGTGCGGGTGGGTGCGACCAGGTCGACATGGTCGCCGCCCCATCCCTGTGAGGCGTTGGTGCCCACGGTCAGGGCGCATCCGTGCTGGCACGGCGGGGACGCGTGGACGAACGCGTACCGGCGGATCCCGCCCGTGGTGATCAGGTGGGTGAGGTATTCGAGGGCGTCACCCCGGTGGTAGGGGAAGGGGTAGTTCGGGCGGTCGGCGATGTCGCAGCCGTCCACCTCGAATCCCGCCCGCTGGTAGCCGGTTGCGGCGCCGCCGGCGCAGGAGAAGAGATCCAGCAGGCGCGGCCGTGGGCCGTGCGCTCGCCGGATGTCGGTGGGTTGGGTCATGCTGGGAGACCTCCACAGGTCAGTCAGTGGCAGGTGGACAAGGGCGGCCCCGGTTCTTGGCGGAAGGGGGCCGCCCTTGGCATAGCTACTGGTTGTTCGCCGCCCAGTAGGCGTACTGGCGGCGGACGTAGGCGCGCGGGTCGCCGGTGACGTCCGCCTGGTCGGTGCCGATCAGGTACCAGGCGGCGGCTACGGCGGTTTCGGTGATGTCGGCGTGCGGGTCGTCGGGCTCGTCCATGAGCGCGATGCGGTCCAACAGGGCGGCCTTACGCAGGTAGAAGTCGCGGTCCAGGCCGGTGAAGCACTTGAGGCCGGCCAGGAAACGGGCCGTCCAGCCGATTTCGCTGAGGATGCTCGGGGCGTCGGCGTAGGCCACTTCCGGCACCGGATGCGGTTCGCGGTGGCCGGTGCTGTCCGTGGTTGCGGGCGTGGTCATGACGGTGGTCTCCCTGTCAGCCGTAGAACTTGTTCCGCTTGATGACTGCCTTGCGGATGTTGACGGTGGTCCCGCCCTTGTGGCCGCTCGCGCTGAACACCTGTACGGCGATCCAGCCGCCGAAGATGACGGCGGCCAGGGTGATGAGCTGGGTGACGAACGCGGTCAGGGCCGCGATGAACGAGGTGAGGAGCAGGAGCCCGCCGCACACCGCGAGGAATCCGACGCCTCCGAGGGCGACGTTCACGGCCGCGCGGGAGACGGCCGGCGGGGTGGCGACCGGTTCGGGGTGGACGGGGTTGATGGCGTAGCCGGTGACGACGCGGCCGTCCGGCAGCACGACGGACGCGACCGCCGGGACGGTGCCCGGCTGGACGGGAACGAGTGGCGCCGGGGCGGCGGTGACGGGCTGTATCGGGGTGGGGTAGTGGACGTCCATGGCGCGCTGTTCGGGCGCGGGTTGGGTGTGGTCGGGGTACATGCGGAATCCCTTCCGGCAGTAAGGCAGGGAGGCGAGAGCACCCCCTTGCGGGGCGCGTGTGGAGGGGGTTTTCGGGGTCTGGCCTGGGGTGCCTCCCTGCCTCCCTGGCTGATCATTTATGCAGGTCAGGGCCAGGGAGGCGGGTCAGGGAGGGGGTCAGGGAGTTCTCCCTGTCTCCCTGGCCCGCCGGGGGTCGGCTCCCTGTCATCCAGTGGCGGAAGCGGAACCCTCGTCGTCGCGGTTGGCGAGGGCGCGGGCAACGCGTTCGGCATTGACGTTCATGAGGCCGTCCGACTTGTACGGCTCGGCTCCGTGGGCTTCGAGCACGCGCTTGAGGTCGCCGTTCGTCCACGTGCTGTAGGCGTCCGCGTCCAGCGCGGTCAGCCGTTGCAGCACGTCGCGGGTGAGCACGCGCGGTGCGTTGCCGAGCACGCTCGCGATGTCGGCGAGCGGGTCGCGCTGCTCGCCGGTGTCGATGGCGTGCAGGGTGGTGACGCCGTCGCGCAGGGCTTTCGCGCGGTCGGTGATGGCCTTGGCCTCGTCGTCGTCGATGAAGTGCGTGCGCACGGTGATCGACGACTGTCCCTTGGGGATGTCGATGCCGTCCGAGGCGACCACGAGGGTTCCCTTGTCGAGACCCTGACGCAGCAGGTGCGGGGCGGCTCCGCCGTTGATGGCCTTCTCTCCCAGGGCCATGACGGCTTGGGACTCGGTGCCCAGGGCGAGCGAGGCGCGGGTGTGGGCGCCCTCACGGACCAGCTTGGGAAGGTTCTGGTCGGTGGGGTCCTGGGTGCCCTGCCACATCAGCACGTCGACGACGCGGCCCTGATTGTGGATCTCACGGACACCCATGAAGTACCGGGACGTGGCCTTGGCTCCGCCGTAGGGCCGCTTGTCCTCGTCCTTGGCCGGGCACATGAACGCCTTCTGCGCCTCGTCGACGATGCAGATCAGCGGATCGAACAACGCCTGCGGGTTGTGCAGGCGCTCCCCGATCCGGCGGTTCATCTCGGCTACAGCCGCTTCGACCATCTCGGTCGCCTGGATCACGTGGTCATCCGTCGGGCCCTGGATCAGCACCGTGGCCAGATTGTCGAACACGTCCCAGTCGCCCACGCCCTTGAGGTCGGCGATCCGGAACTCAACCCGCTTGTCCAGCGCGGCCCACAGCGCGAGTGCGCGCAACGCGGCGGTCTTGCCCTGGTTGGACACACCGGTGACGAGCACATGGCGCTGATACAGGCTCAGGCCCGCCGCGTCGCCGCGCAGATCCTGGCCCCACGGGGCGCGGCCCTTGGCGTAGTCGGCGGTCATCGTCTCGTCGGTGACCAGCGGAGACGGTCCGATCGGCTCATCCAGGGCCCCGGAGTCGGCCACCCACAGGCGCACCGTGCGGGCCGCTTCCGGAATGGTGATGAACACCTCGTGCTCATGCCGGGTCAGGTTCTCGGCGAGCTTGCGGCGGCGCTGCTGCACTTCGATCGTCGACACCCCGGAAGGAAGGGTGACGTCGACTTCGACGCCGCATCCGGCGATGCGGATCGGTCCGAGCATGCTCGCGCCGGCGTCGCCCATGTCCTTGATGGCGTTGCGCAGTGCGGGTACTCCGAGGTCGCGCAGGGCCTTGACGACGATGGACGGGGTGAGCGGTTCGCCCTCACTCGATCGGATGTTGGCGGGCAGTGCCCACTGGGGTGCGGCTTGCTGGTTGCTGCCGACGGTCCACAGGGCGAGCAGGGCGAGCAGCGGGCCGATGATGAGGGCGGGGCCCCATACGACCTGCACGATTTGGATGAGCAGGGCGATGAACTCGATGGTCGCTTTCAGGGGGGTGATGACGTCGGTGACGTCGTGGTTGTTGATCGCCATCACGACCCCGAGCGCGACCAGCACGCCGATGCCCACTCCGGTACCGACCGCAAGGCCCTTGGCGGCCTCTACGGGTGAGTGGAGCAGGTCCATGCGGCGGTGGTGGCGTGCCTGGCGGAAGCGCTGCAACCTTTCCTCCCACTCCTCGGCAGCTTCCAGGTTCCCCGCGGCTTCCGCCGTGCGGATCATGCGTTCGTAGCGGGCGCCGGTCTTGCCGTCCCAGGTGCGGCGGGCCACGATCCGGCCCCCGTTGAACGTGTAGAGGCTGTGACGCGCCACCGCACGAGCGGCGCTCTTGGTGTTCTCGTGAGTGACGGCGGTCTTCACGGCCCGCCCGGAGCGCACCCACAACGGCACCAGGGGCGCGGGCGGGGCGTCGGGCACCACGGTCAGCACCGTGGGCGTCACGTCCGACTGAGGGCCGGTGGGCGGGGTTTTGACGAGGCGTACGACGTTCTCGGTCATGCTGGTACTGCTCCTGACTGCCCCCTCGGGGGCGGGATTTGGAGGAAAGGGCGCCGGGGTGGCCGGGTCCGTGGAAAGAGCGGGCACCCTGGCGCCTGGTCCGGCTGGTCAGAACCAGCCGGAACGCTTCTTCGCCGCCTTCTCGCGGGCGGCTTCCGTGATCAGGCGCTGCTTCTCGCCGTGCAGCGCTGCGAGTTCGGCGGTCAGCCGCATCTCCGCGTTCGACTCCGTGGTCTCGATCTGCCGCTCGGCACGGGCGGCGCTCTTGCCCCGGACGATCCGGTAGGAGCCGCCGGCCAGGGCGCGGGCCATGGCCCGGCGCTCCGCACCGTTCAGCGGCCACGACTCGCCCCGCTTGACCGCTGCCAGCTTGACGGCGGCCTTTCGGATCTCGCGGTCCATGCGGCGGATCTCAGAATTGGACATCCTCAGCCCTCTTTCGGGGTCGGCTCGGGGAAGGCGCACAGGACACACATGCCGAGCGAGCGGGGCATGCAGTAGCTGTAGATGACCTTGCAGTTGGGGCAGGTGCGGCGGGCGAGCATCGCGAGAGCGAGGGCGCCCCACTTGCGGGAGGTCATCGGCCGTACCGGCTTGGCGAGTTCGAGGCGGTAGAGGTAGGCGACCCGGACCGTGCCGGTACGTCGGTTGACGCGCATGACCTGCGCCGCTATCGGCTGGCCCCCCGGCCGCAGCCCCCGCGCCCGCAACTGTCGGCGGGTGGCGAACTCCTGATCGTCGGGGGCGTACTTCCACGGGTAGGTGGGCACCCCGTAGCGGGCGCCGGTCGGGTCGAAGCACTTGCCGTACGCGGCGGACATCACGCAGCCGCCGTAGCGGCGCGCTCGGCCTTGAGAGCGTCGCGCAGCATCCGGGCGTTGGCCGGGGAGGTGTGCACTTCGAGGCGGATGCCCTCGGCGGTGAGCTTCGCGTCAGGCCAAGCGGCCGTCACCTTCCGTGCCTCAGCGAGCAGTTGATCCGGCGTGCGCCTGGATCGGGTCGGACGGGCGGCGGCGGGAAGTCGACCGGTTGCCCTGCGCGGGCGGGTCGACTCGGCGGCCGTGACACGCGCCTCGATCACCGGGACGGGAATCGAGGCGGGGACGGCCGGTACGGACTTGAGAGGGAGAGCCGATTTCACGTGCTCCCCTGCCACCGGATCGGGTATCCGCACCGGACCCTCGGTGATCGCGGCGGGGGTCGATTTCGGCAGGTCAGCCATAGACCGTTTACTCACGGTCTCAGTCGATTCCTCCGCATTTACGATCGGAGTCGGAATCGGGTCGGGGATCGGGTCGGGTCGGTGGTGCAGCACCTTGGCGACCAGATCCGACCCGAAGTAGATCGACCCGACCGGAAGCGACGTCGCGAGCAGGACCAACACCCAGTTGGCGTACTCGCCGGCGGCGAGCCGTCCCCAACCGGCCGTGGCGTCGTGCAGTTCCGGCACGAGGCCGTGCACGTAGTTGAGGACCAGCGAGGCGAGCGTGTAGGCACCCAGCACCCGCAGCGCAAACCTCCGGTCCTTGCCATCGAGCACGAGGGCAGCGACCAGAGCCAGCGCCATCAGGCCGTCGACCACGAACGGGTAGAGGGTCGCGGCGGTGTCATCCGCGCCGACCGCGCCCGCGATGTCACGCAACGCGTTCCAAGACACCCGAAACGCCATGGCGACGACCGCGACCAGGGCCAGCACAAGAGCGGCCCGACCCTTGCGGTTCAGGTTCATGCCGCACCCGCTTCCACCACAGCGTGCACGTCGCCGTAACCGGTCAGCTCCAGCACGGCACCCGCGAAGTCGGCGGTGGTTGTCAGCACGCACGTCCGGCCGTCGCTCTGCACGCCGTAGGCCACGGCGGCGGGGGCGGCGCCCAGGGCGTCCCGCCATGCCTCGAAGGCGGACAGGTCGTCATGGAACCGCAGCCTCAGCCGGTCCGGGTAGATCGTCGACACCTGCATGTCCGGTGCGGGCAGATGCCCGAAGTCCACCGTCAGCAGGCGCAGCGCGCGCAGCGCCACGGCCAGGCCGTCAAGCGTCAGTGTCTCGCTCACGCTCCCACCTCCGGCAGGAACGAGCCGTGCCCGGCGTGCTGCCGTACCGAGGCGGGCGTGTTCGTCAGGTCGCGGCGGGCCGCCAGCAGCCGACGGCGGGCCCGGCGGATGCGCTGCGCGTCCACCTCGTTCGGCATGCGGTCCATGGCCTTGATCTGCGCGTCGATCAGGTCGACGTCCGCGAGAATGACGGGCAACTCCCACTCAATCGCGTTCAGCTCAGCGGACGTCGGCTCGATGAAGTCGGCGAACGCGGTAACAGCGTCCTGAACAGTGACGATGTGCTTCATGGGTCGTGGTTCCTCTCACAGGGCGGTACGGCCCGAAGCGGCGTCCCGGGGGGCAACCCGGGGCGCCGCGCGCCGTTGATGTGGTGGGTTGGTCAGCCGTTGCGGCCGTAGGCCTCGTTCAGCTCCGCCACCGCGTCCGTGCACTCGCCGGACGCGATGCGGTCGTAGACCTCCTGACCGCGCTGCACGGCTTCCAGAGAGGTCAGGTCGGTGGTGGGCTCCTGCGACTTCGCGTCGAACATGTGGGGCTCCTGACGTGTCGTAGGTGGTGGGCCCGCGCCGAACGGATCGGCGGGCCGCGTGCTCCTGCCTGCTTTGCTGCGTACGCCCGTAGTGGCCGGGCAGGGGCTGATGTGTCGACGGTCGTCACCCGGCCGTCGCGGGGACGGGGTCAAGCCCCGTCAACTTCAAAGCACTCTGTTGAGTTTTCAAGTAACAGCCGCTTCCTTCGTACTCGCCCCCTCGGGCTTTCCTCCGGGCATACCTGTATTGCCATGCCGTACGTGACACCCCGTCTGACTTGTCTGGAGGAGTGCCGTGGCAAAAGACTGCACGAGTCAGGCTTGGAGAGTCAAGCCCCCTGGTCTAACTTGTACGGAGGAGTCGGAGCAGAGGGGAAGTATTGCCAGTGCGACGCGGAATGACGAAGGCCCAAGAAATCGCCTATGACCTGCGGGAACAGATCCTGTCCGGGGCGCTCGTTGGGGGTGAAGCACTCCCCAGCGAATCCAAGATGATGGGTGAGTACGGCTACAGCCGCGAGACCATCCGCGCCGGCGTACGCGTCCTGATCGAGGAAGGTCTGGTCGTCACTGGGCAGGGGCAGGGGAAGTACGTCCGCGAGGACTACCCGCCTGTCGTGTGGAACTGGACGACACTGGAGAGTCGGAGCCGCCACGCCACAGCCGTTGAGGGCCGAACCGCTGGTGACCAGTGGGCAAGCGCGGTCTCAGAGAACGGGAACGCCCCCCGGCAAGACATCTCTGTGTCGATCGTGGAACCCCCGCCCCACGTGCGTGAACGCCTCGAACTCCCGGATACCGGCTTGGCCGTGGCGCGCAAGCGCGTCCGGTTCATAGACAACCGACCGTACGCACTCGCCGACTCGTACTTCCCTCAGGAACTCGTGAGCGGTACGCCATTGATGGAGCCGCGAGACGTCGCCGCGCCGGGCGGCATTCTGGCCTCGGTGGGGCTCGTCCAGGTCAAGTACGTGGACGAAATCGCAGTGCGCATGCCTACGCGTCCAGAGGCTGAACTACTTGCCCTACCTGCGGCAACCCCTGTCGCAGAGCACACCCGAACGGGCTATGACGCGGACAACCGGCCCCTCCGCTGCATGGTCACCATCCTTCCCGGAGACAGGCACAAGATCCTTTATGAAGTCAGCACGGACTGAGTACCTCCGCCCCGCAGCAGCCGAGGACGTAGCCGCTCTTCTGGCCCTGCGAACAGAGGCGGAAGGGTGGCTACACACCAAAGGAACCGACCAGTGGAGCGACCCGGAGACCGGCGAACGCGCCATCGGGAAGTGGCGCGCGAGCATAGACGAAGGGCGGGCATGGGTGGTGGTCGACGACCACGACACGGTGCTGGCAACCGTCAGTCGCGGGCCCGTCGACCGTGACTTCTGGACGGACACAGACCGCCCCGAATCAGCGCTCTACCTCTACAAACTGATAGTCGCGCGAGAGGCATCCGGCCGGAACCTCGGTACACGGGTCATCGACTGGATGTCCCGACTGGCGGCACTGGAAGGGCGAACCTGGGTGCGCATCGACACATGGCGCACGAACACGGGGCTTCACGCCTACTACGAACGCTTGGGCTTCAAGCACGTACGCACTGAGGTTCCGTCCCACAGGCGTTCGGGGTGGCTGGCCCAACGGCCGGCGGGTGAGCTAGCCATGCCGGATGACCTCTTGCTCGTCGGCCCCACCGAGGGGCGGCACCCGGGCGTGGCAGCGCACGCCGAATTGCCACTTCAGAGCCGGTGACGCTCGGATCTCCTCCGTCTCAGTTTCCGTCTCATTCACCCCCGTCCAGCGCCGTTCACAACAGTTCGCGCGCCGGTCGGAAGTACGGAAATGAACGGGCCTGAACGACCCTGGATCATGCTAATGTGACCGCAAACAAATCTCGAAAGCGAGTGTGGCGCAAGTCACCGAGGGTTCAAATCCCTCCGCTACCGCTGTAGAAGGGCCTCGCCGGACGGCGGGGCCTTTCGTGCGACGTCAGTCGGGTGTCGTGCGGCAGGGTCTGGTCGGGTCTGAGGGGGAGGCCGCGGTGGCGGTGAACGCGAAGAAGATTGCCGTCTATGCACTCGTGGTCTTCGTGGCATACGTGATCATCACGGACCCCAGGGGGGCGGCCGACTACGTCGGGATAGCCTTCGAAGGCATCTCGAACGCGGCCAGCGCCATAGGTGACTTCATGACCTGGGTCGCCGACGGCGCCAAGTAGCAGCCAGTCAGCCCAAGCAGCAGCCGGGGAGTACACGTGATCCGCCATCTGGTCCTCTTCAAGCTCAACGAGGGCGTCCAGCGCGACGAACCGCGGGTCGCGGCGGGCGTCGAGGCCTTCCGTGCCCTGGCCGGCCAGATCGACGAACTCCGCTTCTGGGAGTGCGCCTGGAACATCACCGACCGCCCCATCGCCTACGACTTCGCGATCAACTCGGCTGTCGACGACACGGACGCGCTGAAGCGGTACCTGGAGCACCCGGCCCACCAGGCGGCCGCCGCTCCCTGGCGCGAGTTCGCCACCTGGGTGATCGCCGACTACGAGTTCTGAGCCCTGCGACAGCCAGGTGACCGCGGCACGGCCACCCAGGCAGCCCCACACTGGACGGTGTGGGGCGTTTTCGCGTCTTATGCAACAACTCTTCCTCAACACGGTGTTATGGGGTGCTTGCACACAGTGCACATGTCTTGTGATGCTATGACCGCTTTTGACGGATGAGTTGATCGATGAAGAGGTGGCGTTGACCGTGTCGGCCAGTACTGCGCCACCCAAGGAAGCCGCGCCCCAGGAGACCGCCCCTCAGGAGACCGCCCCTCAGCGGAGTCGCGGCGCGGACACCCGGGCGCTCACCCAGGTGCTCTTCGGCCAGCTCAAGATGCTGGACCCGGGTACGCCGGAGCACAACCGCGTGCGCGGGGCGCTCATCGAGGCCAACCTCCCGCTCGTGCGCTACGCGGCCGCCCGGTTCCGCTCCCGCAACGAGCCGATGGAGGACGTCGTCCAGGTCGGCACCATCGGGCTGATCAACGCCATCGACCGTTTCGACCCGGACCGGGGTGTGCAGTTCCCGACGTTCGCGATGCCGACCGTCATCGGCGAGATCAAGCGGTACTTCCGGGACAACGTCCGCACGGTCCATGTACCGCGCAGGCTCCACGAGTTGTGGGTGCAGGTCAACGGTGCGACCGAGGACCTGACGACGGCGTTCGGGCGCACGCCGACGACCGCCGAGATCGCCGAGCGGCTGAGGATCAGCGAGGACGACGTGCTCTCCTGCATCGAGGCCGGCCGCTCGTACCACGCGACCTCGCTGGAGGCGGCGCAGGAGGGCGACGGCCTGCCCGGCCTGGTCGACCGCCTCGGCTACGAGGACCCGGCGCTGGACGGCGTGGAGCACCGCGACCTGGTCCGCCACCTCCTGGTCCAACTCCCCGAACGCGAACAGCGGATCCTGTTGCTGCGTTACTACAGCAATCTCACCCAGTCGCAGATCAGCACGGAACTGGGTGTCTCCCAGATGCATGTGTCCCGGCTGCTGGCCCGCAGTTTCGCGCGGCTGCGGTCGGCGAACCGCATCGAGGCGTGACCGGACAGTACGTAAACGACCCGGCAGTACGCGACCGGGTGGCACGTAACCGGACGCAGCATCGAGTCGTCACCTGAGAGAGCGAATCGCTCAGTGGCGCACTTCCCGGCAGTTCTGGTGCGAAAAACCGTCAGACCCCCTCTTTCCAGGGCCGATTCGCGTCCCACATGTCGACATGTCACTACAGCGTGTTGCCGACATGTGACATTCTGCCGGAAGAGCGTTTGCCGTGGCTTCGGCTCCGGTATTCAGGTGAAGGCTGCGTTCCTCAGATCAGGAACGTCCGCCGCGACCGTCCGCGACCCAAAGGGGGTGGCATGTCCGCAGACCAGGGCAGCTCCAAGGTGCTCACGCTCACGAAGAGCGAGTCGGCGCCCGCCGAGCTTCACGACGTCCCGGCCCTCGTAGTGGAGGTCGAGGCAGAGGCAGCCCCGGCCGTCCAGGCCCTCCCGGCCGCTCCGCCGGCCACGGGAGCCATCGACACCCGCACCCTGTCCCGTTCCCTGTTCCTGCGGCTCGCCGCCCTCGACGAGAACAGCCCCGAGCGTGCGTACGTCCGGGACACCCTCATCGAGTTGAACCTCCCCCTGGTCCGGTACGCGGCGGCCCGCTTCCGCTCCCGGAACGAGCCGATGGAGGACATCGTCCAGGTCGGCACGATCGGCCTGATCAAGGCGATCGACCGCTTCGACTGCGAACGCGGCGTCGAGTTCCCGACGTTCGCGATGCCGACGGTCGTGGGCGAGATCAAGCGGTTCTTCCGGGACACCTCGTGGTCGGTGCGCGTGCCGCGCCGTCTGCAGGAGCTTCGCCTGGCCCTCACCAAGGCCAGCGACGAACTCGCCCAGAAGCTGGACCGCTCGCCGACGGTCACCGAACTCGCCGCGGTCCTGGGCGTGTCCGAGGAGGACGTGGTCGACGGCCTCGCGGTCGGCAACGCGTACACGGCCTCGTCCCTGGACTCCCCGGCCCCGGAGGACGACGGCGGCGAGGGCTCCCTGGCCGACCGCCTCGGCTACGAGGACACCGCGCTGGAGGGCGTCGAGTACCGCGAGTCCCTGAAGCCGCTGCTGGCCAAACTCCCGCCGCGCGAGCGCCGGATCATCATGCTGCGCTTCTTCGCCAACATGACCCAGTCGCAGATCGGCGAGGAGGTCGGCATCTCGCAGATGCACGTGTCCCGCCTTCTGACCCGGACCCTGTCCCAGCTGCGCGAGGGCCTGATCTCCGACTGAGCCCAACGGCTGCCGGCCCGGCAGACCCGGCTCCGCGGCTGACCCGATCCCCGTCCGAGGGTTTCTTTCTGACGGGGTATCAGCGACGATGTCGCGATGCTTCGACCGACCCGCGCGACGCATGACCGCCGGGGCGCCATCACCCTGACCACCTCGGCGGCCGTCGTCACCTGCGCCCTGGCGGGGGTGTTGGCGGCGTGCGGGGACGGCGGCGGACACGACGAGGGGTATGTCGCGGTCGAGCGCCCGGCGGTCGACGGTACGGCGATTGCCCCTACCGGGAAGGTGACGTTCGTACCGCTGGACGGACGGCACCAGCCCGAAACCGCGGCGCCCAACTCACCTTCTTGGCAGGAGAGTCGACCGCACTCGTCGGCAACGGCCCCCCGATCGCCGGTCCTACCGGAAGAGGGCGCCAATTCCGCAGGTACGAACGCGAACTCAGCGTCTCCTACGCCGGCACCGGCGCCTTCACCTGCACCTTCACCTGCGTCCACGTCACCTGCGCCACCGCCAACGGTGCCGTCGACGTCACCGCCTGCCGGTCCAGCCCACCTCACCACGGGTGCGCCCGTACGCGAGCCCACGGGCGAACGCTGGTGCGAAAAGGTGACGCTCACCTTCCACAACACCGGTGGCTCAGCGGTGCGTTCGGGCACGGTGACCTTCGGCACACACATCATCGACGCGCTCGGTATCGACTGGGCGACGATCGAGTCGAGGGTGCCGCTGCCGACGCCGATCGGGCCGGGGGCGAGCAGGGAGGAGACCTGGACGGTGTGCGTGGAGGAGTGGCGGGTGCCGTGGGGGATGCGGGTGGAGACACGGGTCGTCGGGGTGGAGTGGGCGCGGGGGTGATCCCCGCTGTCCGATCACCCGATCCGGAGCTCGTAGCGCAGGCGTTGCCGGTGGGAGGGCCAGGTCATCAGGCCGGCCTGGAGGGGGCGGTCGGCGGCGTCCAGGGTGAGCCTGGTCAGCCGTAGGACGGGCATGTCCGGGCCGATACGCGGCGCCTGCCGCTCCGCCGCGCCCGGCAGCCCGGCCGTCACGTCCTCCCGCGCCCGTACGCCCACGTGCCCGAGCCGCGCGAGCAGGGTGACGGCCCCGCAGGGAATCCTGTCGACGCCCGCGAGTACGGTGCCTCCGGCGATGGGCACGGGGTAGTGGCTGTCGGTCAGCTCACAGGGCTCACCGTCGAGTCCGATCACCCGGCGCCGTACGACGACAGCCTCGCCCTCGGCAACACCGAGCAGCCCGCCGGCCTCCTCGGACGCCGGCACCTCCCCCGCGTGCACGATGCGCTGGGTTACCCCGCCGCCCCTTCGCGGCGGCTTCCTCGCTCCAGGCGTCGCCCTGCCCGCCCTGCCGCGGCGCGAGACAGGGCATGGAGGTGCCGACCCAGTCGCCTCCGGGGGCCACGGCGGGCGTCGGTCCTACTTCAGCGCCAGCCAGGCCACCGCCGCGACCACCAGTACGGCGACGACCACGCCGACGATCAGGCCGATGCGGGGGCCCGCCGGGGTGGGTGCCTGGCGGCTGCCCTGGGGGGTCTCGTCGACGAACGCTCGGAACATCTGGGTGCTGCCCGCGGGGTCGTAGTTGCCCTCGGGGCCCTGGGTGTTGGCCATGATGCGAGACCCTAGCGAACTCGGCGGGGCCCGCCCAAGCTGGCCCCCTCCCCCGACACCTCCACCTGGGCGTTTACATTCGCCAATACTTGCCTTTGCCAAGTTTTTAGCCCACCCCCTCCCGTTTCATTTGCCTGTAGCAACCATTCTTTTCTATGGTTGCTACAGGCAACGAATACAGCGGACGCAGGTCAGGACTCAGGGGGTGAGGTGGCCGAGCAGGCGCAGTACGAGGAGCTGGCGCGTCAGTTCAGTGCCTTCGGGGCCGTCAAGCGGGAGATGGGGCGGATCATGCCGCACGAGTGTCCCGGCGGTTCCGCCGCCGTGCTGGCGCTCCTCGACCGGCACGGGGACATGCGGATGAGCCGGCTCGCCGAGCTGCTCGCCGTCGACATGTCCGTGACCAGCCGCCATGTCGCTCACATCGCCGCACGCGGGTGGGTCGAACGGCTGCCCGACCCAGCCGACAAGCGCTCCCGCGTTCTGCGGCTGACCCCTTCCGGGCGAGCTCAGACCGGCGAGCTGTCGCGGCGGACCACCGAACTGCTCGCCCACCGGCTCGCCGGCTGGAGCGACGAGGAGGTCGGGCAGCTCGCCCGGCTCATGGGACGGCTCCGGGACAGCTTCGGCCGGTCTCCACCACCCCCCACGCCCGCCCAAGCGACCTAGCAGACGCGGAAACAGACAAGGAAGTTCAATGGCAACGACCACACCGGCCGGTGTGCGGGCGGCGCACGCCAGGCACGGGGGAGGCTCCCACGGCTCCGCCGACGGCGCGCCGATGTCGCACCGGCAGATCCTGGAAGCGCTCACCGGGCTGCTGCTCGGTATGTTCGTCGCGATCCTGTCGTCGACGATCGTCTCCAACGCCCTGCCCGACATCATCAAGGACCTCGGCGGCGGCCAGAGCGCCTACACCTGGGTCGTGACCGCGTCGCTGCTCGCGATGACCGCGTCCACCCCGCTGTGGGGCAAGCTCGCCGACCTCTTCTCCAAGAAGCTGCTGATCCAGTTCGCGCTCGTCGTCTTCGTGCTGGGGTCGGCCGCCGCCGGTCTCTCGCAGAACGCGGCCATGCTCATCACCTTCCGTGCCGTGCAGGGCATCGGCATGGGCGGACTGTCCGCCCTCGCCCAGATCATTCTCGCGGCGATGATCTCCCCGCGTGAGCGCGGCCGCTACAACGGCTACCTCGGCGCCACCTTCGCGACCGCGATGGTCGGCGGCCCGCTGATCGGCGGTGTCATCACCGACACCAGCTGGCTCGGCTGGCGCTGGTGCTTCTACGTCGGCGTGCCCTTCGCCGTCATCGCCCTCATCGTGCTCCAGCGCACCCTGCACCTGCCCGTCGTCAAGCGCCAGGTCAAGGTCGACTGGGCCGGCGCCTTCTTCATCTCCGCGGCCGTCTGCCTGCTGCTCGTCTGGGTGACCTTCGCCGGCGACAAGTACGACTGGGTGTCCTGGCAGACGTACGCGATGGTCGGCTGCACGGTCGCACTGCTCGGCGTCTTCGTCCTCATCGAGTCGAAGGCCGACGAGCCGATCATCCCGTTGCGGCTCTTCCGCAACCGCACGATCACCCTCGCCTCGCTCGCCTCGCTCTTCGTCGGCGTCGCGATGTTCGCGGGCACCATCTTCTTCAGCCAGTACTTCCAGCTGGCCCGCGACAAGTCGCCGACCATGTCCGGCGTCATGACGATCCCGATGATCGGCGGCCTGTTCGTCTCCTCCACCGTCTCCGGCCAGGTCATCACCCGTACGGGACGCTGGAAGGCCTGGCTGCTCGCCGGCGGTGTACTGGTGACGGCCGGTCTCGGTCTGCTCGGCACCCTGCGCCACGACACCGCGTACTGGCACGTCGCCGTCTACATGGCCCTCCTCGGCCTCGGCGTCGGCATGATGATGCAGAACCTGGTGCTCTGCACCCAGAATCAGGTCTCCCCCACCGACCTGGGCGTCGCCAGCTCGGTGGTCACCTTCTTCCGCTCCCTCGGCGGCGCCATCGGCGTCTCCGCACTGGGCGCGGTGCTCAGTCACCGGATCGCCGACCACCTCAAGGACGGTCTGGCCACCATCGACCCGAAGTACGCCTCGGCGCTCTCCGGTTCCACCTCCGACACCATCCCCGACCTCGACGCGCTGCCCGCACCGCTGCGCACGGTCATGGAGGGCGCGTACGGCCACGGCATCGGCGACGTCTTCCTCTACGCAGCCCCGGCCGCCCTCCTCGCGCTCGTCTTCTCCCTGTTCATCAAGGAGGTCCCGTTGCGGACGAAGGGCGCGCTGGCGCAGGCCGCGGAGGAGAGGGGGACCGTCTCCACTCCGGTCGCCCCGGTCGCGGAGCAGGCGACGGAGACGGTGGCTGTCGAGACCGCCGGCGAACCTGCCCGTGCCGGGATTCCGGTATGTGTCACGTCCGCGGTGCCGGGAGCGCGCCCGTTCCGCAGGCCGCCGTCACGCTGATCTCCACCATCCACATACGCGACTCCAAGACCCCCGCCAGCCCCCACCTCATCCTCCGGCCCACCACCTGGGCGGAATTCGTGGCGGCCGGGCCGGGTGTACCAGGGAGGG
Organism: Streptomyces sp. ADMS; assembly: GCF_033441795.1. Taxonomy (NCBI): domain Bacteria; kingdom Bacillati; phylum Actinomycetota; class Actinomycetes; order Kitasatosporales; family Streptomycetaceae; genus Streptomyces; species Streptomyces sp. ADMS. Next base: position 39,049 of record NZ_JAVFVX010000041.1, read on the forward strand.
AACAGGCCCCGCAACCCCCCTGCGCCTAGGCTGGCCTTATGGCACCGAACATCGCTACGAACACCACCGTGTCGCTGGCCGAGCTGCTCGACTTCGTACGGCCCCGCCACCGGGCGATCCTGCTCACCCGGCGCGCGGACGGGTCCCCGCAGGCCTCGCCGCTGACCTGCGGGGTCGACGACTCTGGGCGGGTCGTCGTGTCGACGTACCCCGAGCGCGCCAAGACGCACAACGCCAAGCGGGACGAGCGCGTCAGCCTGCTTGTGCTGAGCGACGACTGGAACGGGCCGTGGGTCCAGATCGACGGCACGGCGGAGGTCGTCGACTCCCCGGAGTCGGTCGAGCCGCTCGTGGAGTACTACCGGAACATCGCCGGTGAGCATCCGGACTGGGACGAGTACCGCGCGGCGATGGTGAAGCAGGGGAAGTCGATCATTCGCGTGACGCCTGTGAAGTGGGGGCCGGTTGCCACCGGCGGGTTCCCGGCGCGGCTTGCTCCGCAGGAGTAGGGCCTCGTCCCTGGGGGCTTCGCCCCCAGACTCCCGTTCGCGCTGAACGCGCTCGTCCTCAATCGCCGGACGGGCTGATGCTGCCCACCCGGGTCACCATCGCCTCGATCCCCGCCACCAGCAGCTCCAGCGCGAAGTCGAAGTCCCGTTCGCGCATCTCCTCCACCGTGCCGCCGCCCCGCGCCGCCATCATGTCCGCCGACTCCTGGATGAACTCGGCGGCCTCCGGGGCGGCCCCGACAGCGCTCATCGCGTGCCGGAAGTAGGCGTCCTGGGTCATGCCGGCGGCCGTACAGCGGGCGATGAAGTGGCCCTCGATCGTGCCGAATCCGTACACGAACTGGAAGACGGCGGCGATGGCGCCCGTGAGCCCGCGCGCGGGCAGGCCGGTACGGCGGAGGACGCGCTGGACGGCACGCGAGAATGCCTGTGAGTGCGGGCCGATGTTGAGGTAGGTCCCGGCGAGCGGCGACACCCAGGGGTGGCGGACCAGCAGGGCGCGGTACTCGCCGGCCAGCATGCGCAGTTGGTCCCGCCAGTCCTCGCCGTCGGCCTCCGGGTCGGGCAGGCGCAGTTCGGCGGAGGCCGCGTCGAGGGCGAGTTCGAGCAGGTCGTCCTTGGTGTCGACGTACCAGTACACGGACATCGCCGTGACGTTCAGCTCGGCGGCAAGACGCCGCATTGAGAACCTGGCCAGCCCCTCCGCGTCCAGCAGGCGGACGGTCACTTCGGTGATCCGGTCCCGGTCGAGCCCGGAGGGCTGCCCGCCACGGCCGCCGCTGCTCCGGCGCACGGTTTTACCGTCCAGCCACACGCTGGTCCGCGCGGGCCCCTCGGCTGCGCTCACCATGGCCGTACCTTTCGTCAGCCTTCCGACACGGGCCATGCTAGGCGCCCCCTTCAGGGGCGCGGGGCTGTGGCATGTGCGGCTCCGCCGCGTGGGCGCGATCGACCACAGACCACCCGCAGCCGCAGCCGCAGCCGCAGCCGAACAGAACCCCCGAACTCCTAGGCGACCGCGCCCACACCCACCTCGGACTCTGCCCGCTCAGCCCTGCGCAACAACACCGCCGCGACCACCCCACCGAGCAACACCGCTGCCGCCCCTACCAGCTGACTGGTCTCCAAGCCGGAGGCGAACGCATCCGTGATCCGCGCCCTCTCCGCAGCCGACCCCGCCTCCGCCAACGCCCCCGGCAGGGACACCGCCGCCACGGGAACGAGCGCCGCGAACCGCGAGTTCAGCACAGCGCCGAGCACCGCGACCCCCAGCCCCTGCCCGAACTCGGCCACCGTGCCGTTGATCCCCGCCCCGACGCCTGCCTTCTCCGGCGGAATCGAGCTCATGATCGCGTGTGCCATCGCGGGGCTGGCCACCGCGGCCCCCGTGCCGATGAGCAGCAGCCCCAGCAACGTACCCGCGTAACCGCCGGAGGCAACCGTCGCTATGGAGGCCAGGCCGCACGACATCAGTGTCATGCCCAGCCCGACGGCGAGCGGGGTCCCGACCCTGGCCGCCCATTTCGCCGCGACACCGGTGAAGTTCAGGGCGACGATCGCGAGCGCGAGCGGTGCCGTGCGCAGCCCGGCCTCCAAGGGGCCGTATCCGAGCACGAACTGCATGTGCTGGGTGAGCAGGAAGAGCGACCCGCCCATCCCGAACGTGATCAGTACCGCGCCCGCGACCGCGCCCGTGAACCGGCGGTTCCTGAAGAAGTGCATGTCGAGCATGGGGTGCGGGATCCGGCTCTCCCAGTACGCGAAGGCGCCCAGCACCACGACCGCGACGGTCGCCGGCACCAGCACGCGGCCGGACGTCCAGCCGTGCTCGGGGCCGGAGATGATCGCGTACACGAGCGAGGACATGCCGATCGTGGAGAGCAGTGCGCCCAGGAGGTCGGGGCGGTCGCCGGCCGGATTCCTCGACTCGGGCACGAGGGCCACGACCGCCACCAACCCGAGCGCCGCGACCGGGAGGTTGATGAGGAAGATCGCGCCCCACCAGAAGTGGTTCAGCATGAAGCCGCCGAGGAGGGGGCCGGTGGCGAAGCCGAGTGAGTTGACGGCGGCCCAGATGCCGATGGCCTTCGGCTGTTCCTCGGGGGTGAAGATCTGCATCGCCACGGCGAGGGTGGTCGTCATCAGCAGCGCGCCGCCGACGCCCATCCCGGCGCGCGCGGCGATCAACTGGCCGGTGCTGTCGGCCAGTCCGGCAAACAGTGAGCCCACGCCGAACAGGACGAGGCCCGCGATCAGCATCTTCTTGCGGCCGTAGCGGTCGGCCGCGCTGCCCGCGGTGAGCAGCAGGCCCGACTGGACCAGCGAGTACGCGTTGATCATCCACTGGATGTCGGAGGTGCCGGCGCCCAGCTCCCGGGTGAGGGAGGGGATCGCGACGTTCAGGACGGTGTTGTCGAGCAGCACGGTGAGCTGCGCGAGACAGATGACACCGAGGATCAGCCAGCGCTGGGGGTGACCCTGGCCCTGGCCCTGAAGGTCGCCTTGGGGGGACGTAGACATGTTGTACACCGTAGAACAATTCCTATACGGCGTACAACAAACAAAGGGCGGTGGCCCGGAGCGATCCCGCTCCGGGCCACCGCCCTCGTATGAACGGTCAGCTGCCGCTCGTCGGCTGGGTCAGGTCGTAGAAGGTGGCAGAACCCACCGTCACCTCCTTGAAGTTGCTCTCGACCCACGAGCTGATCTGGGACGACGTACTCGTCGTACTGCTGCCGCCCATACCGCCGCCGGAGCCGCTGGAGATGAAGTAGTGGATCTTGCCGTCCTCCACGTACTTCTTGAACTCGGCCAGCGTCGGGGACGGGTCCGTGCCGTTGAAGCCGCCGATCGCCATCACCGGGTCGCCGGTGGAGAGCTGGTAACTCGCCGCGTTCTGGGCGCCGACGGCCGCCGCGGCCCAGGTGTAGTCACTCGCGTTCTCCTCCAGCAGGGCCTTGGCCTCGCTGCTGACGCTGGCACCGTTGAGCAGACCGCCCACGCCACCGCCGCCGCCCATGCCGCCGCCCTCGCCTGTCTGGCCGCCGGGGCCACCCTGCTGGGTGTTCCCGTTGCCCTGCTGCTGGTTCTGGGTGTTGCCGTTGCCGCCGCCGGGGAAGCCGCCGCCGTTGCCGCCGGTGGGAGGCTGCCCCATGCCGCCACCACCCTGCTGGGTGTTGCCGTTGCCGTTCTGCTGACCCTGCTGGCCACCCATACCGCCACCACCAGGACCGCCGCCCATACCGCCGCCGCCACCGCCGGGGCCACCGCGACCGCCCGACACCGACGGGCCCGCCGTGACGATCGAGCCGGTGTGGCCCTCGTTGAGAGTGGTGAGGGAGTACGCGGCCGGACCCGCCAGCGCCGTGACGAAGCTCAACCCGACGACCGCCAGGGCCAGTTGGCGACCGAGCCGGTTGACGAAGACCAGACCCAGCGCGGCCGTCAGACCGCCCACCAGTACGAGCCACTTCAGCCAGGGCAGGTAGTCGGAGGACCGGTTGAGGAGGACGTACCCCCAGACCGCGGTGGCCGTCATGGCACCCGCGAGCGTCAGCGACGCCCACATCCTGTCCCGCTCCTGCCAGAGCAGGGCCGCACCCATACCGATCAGCGGCGCGATGTAGGGGGCGAGGGCGACCGTGTAGTACTCGTGGAAGATGCCCTGCATGAAGCTGAAGATCACCATGGTGATCAGCAGCGAGCCGCCCCAGAGGAGGAACCCGGCGCGGGCGCTGTCCGTGCGGTTGGCCTTGCGGCCGGCCCAGATCGCCGCGCCGAGCAGGATCAGTGCGGCCGGGATCAGCCAGGAGATCTGGCCGCCGATGCTGGAGCTGAACATCCGGTCCCAGCCGGTCTCGCCCCAGTTGCCGCCGCCTCCGCCGCCTCCGCCGCCGACACTGCCGGTCTCCTCGCCGTTGAGACGGCCAAGTCCGTTGTAGCCAAAGGTCAGTTCAAGGAACGAGTTGTTCTGCGAGCCGCCGATGTAGGGGCGCGAGGACGCCGGCCACAGCTCGACGATCGCGACCCACCAGCCGCCCGCGACGATCATCGCGAGCCCGGCGGCCAGTACCTGTCCGATGCGCCTGCGGACGCTGGTCGGGGCGAAGATCACGTACACCAGTGCCAGCACCGGCAGGATCAGGAATGCCTGGAGCGTCTTGACCAGGAAGGCGAAACCGATCGCCGTACCCGCCCAGAGCAGCCACTTCGTCTCGGCCTTCTCCATGGCGCGCTGGGTGCAGTAGACCGCGGCGGCCATGAGGAGCGCGAGGAGCGCGTCCGGGTTGTTGAAGCGGAACATCAGCGCGGCGACGGGAGTCAGCGCGAAGACCGCCATCGTGAGGAAGCCGGCCGTGGCGCTGAACCGGCGCCGCACGGACGCGTACAGCACACCCGCCGTGGCGACGGCCATCAGGACCTGCGGGAACAGGATGGCGAAGGAGTTGAGGCCGAAGAGCCGGACCGACAGCGACATCGGCCACAGCGAGGCCGGGGGCTTGTCGACGGTGATGGCGTTGGCCGAGTCGAGGGAGCCGAAGAAGAAGGCCTTCCAGGACTGGCTGCCGGCCTGAACGGCCGCAGAGTAGAAGGAGTTGGCGTATCCGGAGGCGGTCAGGTTCCAGGTGTACAGCGCGCCGATCACCAGAAGTGTGGCGAGGAACGCGGGCTGCGTCCACCGATGGTCCTCTGGCCGTCCGCGCCACAGTCTGCGCACGAAGGGCTGCCTGGGCTCACCGGAGGAGGGCGCCGGCCCGTCGGTGCCGGCAACCACCGTCTGCTGTACGGCTGTTGAGTCCGGTGGCGGACACGAGGGGCTCGCACCCCCCGGGCCCGAACGGGTCGTCTGGTCGAAGTGAGTGGTCATCGCGGGTTCCTCGGATCCTGGCTGTCATGCGGGCGCACCGGCTGGAGCCGCGTGGTCGGGTCCCCCCAGGTACGGTCCGCGACATCACCGGCGCGGAACTGGTCGGTGGGGTAAGGGGAGTTGCCGTACGAGGCGTTCGTGTACGAGGCGTTCGTGTACGAGGGGTTCGTGTACGAGGGGTTCGTGTACGAGGGGTTGCTGTACGAAGTGTTGCTGTACTGGCCCGGCGTGTGCGCCTGGTACGCCTCGTACGTCGGTGAGTTCGGCGTGTGCGAGGCGACCACCATGGACGGGGAGGCCGGCTCGTCGCGCTGGTCCGGGAACACCCAGGCCCTGAAGAGCAGGAACCGCAGCACCGTTGCCGCGAGGTTGGCGGCGATGAGCACCGCCAGCTCCGTGGAGTGTCCGGGGTCGCTGGTCGCCGCGTTGAGGGCGGCGAGCGAGCCGCTGGTGAGGGCGAGCCCGATGCCGAAGACGACGAGGCCCTGCGCCTGGTGCCGTATCGCCCCGCCCCGGCCGGTCACCCCGAAGGTCAGGCGCCGGTTGGCCGCGGTGTTCGCGACGGCGGAGACCAGCAGCGCGAGCGCGTTGGCGATCTGCGAGCCGGCGAAGCCCCGGAAGGCGCTGTAGAGCACCAGGTAGAAAAGGGTCGACAGACCGCCGACCACACAGAACCCGACGAGCTGGCGGGCCAGCCCCTTCGGTACGTCCTTGATGTCGCGGTCGCGCGGATCGTCGCCGAAGGGCCGGGTGAGCCGGTCCAGCGGCAGCGAGCCGGTGGCCAGTGCCTTGCCCACGCGCAACACCCCCTTCAGGTCGTCGGTCGCCGTCTTGACGATGTGGACGGTCGAGTCCGGGTCGTCGACCCAGTCGACCGGTACCTCGTGGATGCGCAGGCCCGCCCGCTCGGCGAGCACCAGCATCTCGGTGTCGAAGAACCAGCCGGTGTCCTCGATCAGCGGCAGCAGGATCTGGGCGACATCACGCCGGATGGCCTTGAATCCGCACTGCGCGTCCGTGAAGCGGGCCTGGAGCGAGCCACGCAGGATCAGGTTGTACGTCCGGCTGATGAACTCCCGCTTCGCACCGCGCACGACGCGCGAGGAGCGGGCGAGCCGGGAGCCGATCGCGAGGTCCGAGTGACCGGAGATCAGCGGTGCCACCAGCGGCAGCAGCGCGTTCAGGTCGGTCGACAGGTCGACGTCCATGTAGGCGAGGATCGGCGCGTCGGACGCGGACCACACTGTCCGCAGTGCTCGGCCGCGCCCCTTCTGCTCCAGCCGGAAGGACCTGACCTCCGGTATCTCCGCCTCCAGCCGCGCCGCCACCAGGGGAGTGGTGTCCGTGGACGCGTTGTCCGCGACCGTGATGCGGAACGCGTACGGGAACGTGCGCTTGAGGTGCTCGTGCAGTCTGAGCACACATGGCTGGAGGTCCTTCTCCTCGTTGAAGACGGGGATCACTACGTCCAGGACAGGCGTACCGGCTGCCGCGGCCGGGAGGTGCTCCCGCGCCGGCAGGGTGCCGGGAGAAGAGTCGGTTCGCATAGGACCGACTTTCGTCAAGCCCCCTGTTCCACCCATGTGGTGGCACTGTGCTGTACCTGTGAGTCCGATTGCCAGTCTGTTTCGGGGGCGAGAGCAGGCAGGTGCACCGTAAAGATGGTCTGTCCGGGCACGCTGTCGACGGTCACGGCACCGCCGTGCGCGGTCGCGACGGCCTGCACGATGGCGAGCCCGAGACCTGTCGAGCCGGTGGATCGGGAGCGCGCGGAGTCGCCGCGCGCGAACCGTTCGAACACATGCGGCAACAGGTCGGCCGGAATGCCCTGCCCGTCGTCCTGCACGTCCACACACAGCCACGGCCCGCGCCGCTGCACGCGTGCGGTGACGGTCGTACCGGGCGGGGTGTGCGTGCGGGCGTTGGCCAGCAGGTTCACGAGGACCTGTTGCAGCCGGGCCGCGTCCGCCGACACCAGCGCGGGCTCGTCGGGCAGGTCGAGCCGCCAGTTGTGGTCCCGGCCGGCGGCGCGCGCGTCGCTGATGGTGTCCACGACGAGCGGTACGAGGTCGGTCTGGTCGAACTGGAGCGGACGGCCCGCGTCGAGGCGCGCGAGCAGCAGAAGATCCTCGACGAGCAGGGTCATCCGCCCCGCCTCGGACTCGATCCGCCCGAGGGCGTGCCGGGTGTCCGGCCCGGTCTCCTCACGTCCACGTCTGGTCAGCTCGGCGTACCCGCGAATCGAGGCAAGCGGCGTACGCAGCTCATGGCTGGCGTCCGCGACGAACTGACGTACGCGCATCTCGCTCTGCTGGCGTGAGTGCAGGGCGCCGTGCACATGGTCGAGCATGCGGTTGAGGGCGGCGCCGACCTGGCCGACCTCGGTGTGCGGGTCGGTCTCGGACTCGGCGACCCGCTCGTTGAGGGTTACCTCGCCGGTGTGCAGCGGGAGTTCGGAGACGCGGGTGGCGGTCGAGGCGACCTTGCGGAGGGGGCGCAGGGCCACTCCGACAAGCACGGACCCTGCGATACCGGCGGCTACGAGGCCTGCGGCGGTGACGCTGACCTCGACGAGGATCAGGGTGCTGATGGTCGTGGTGACGGACTCGGTGGGCAGGGCGACGTAGTAGGTGCCGCGCTCGCCGGTGACGTACGTGACGCGGTACTCGCCGAGCCCGGTGAGAGTGGCGGTGTGCAGGCTGCCGTCCCGGGAGACGGCGGCCAGTTCGGCCATCTGCGTCTCGTTGAGCTGGACCGCGTCCATGCCGGTCACACCGCTGTCGGTCGTACCCGTGCTCGACTGCATCCTGGCGACGTACGCCTGGGTGACGCCGCCGTTCGTGTCGACGGCGGCGGCCACGGTGTACTCCTGCGTCCCGCCCTTCTCCATGAAGTCCGAGAGCCGCTGCTCGACGGTCTGCGTACCGGCGCCCGCACCGGAGGTGGTGCTGTTGGCGCTGGAGGACGAGGAATCCGTGGAGGACGAGGAGGAGGACGAGCCACTGCTGTCCGGCGCCCCCTCGGGCGGGCTGCCGTTGACACCGCCAGGCCCGTCCGGGGGACCGCCGACGCGCTTGGCGGCCTCCGTGACCTGGCTGCCCAGCTGCTTGTAGAGGTGCTGTTCGAGCGCGATGGTCGTCACCGTACCCATCACGGCGCACACCACGGCGATCAGCGAGACCGCCGAGACGACAAGCCGCGTACGCAGGGTCCGCGGCCTGCTCTGCCGCTGCGCCTTCTGCTGCGACCTGCTCAGCCTCCGCTGCCCGCCCGCTTTCCTCTTGCTGCTCACCGTGCTGCCCTCCTGCCGGGCTCGACTACGTCTTCCGGAGCGGCACCACCATTGACGCGCCCTACATTGTCACCGCGCGCCGTCCCGCCCGCCGGGGAATCGAACGACCCGGGACTCTGAGGGCGGACACACGCCCGCCCGTGACCGAGGACGGGATCAGCCGGCGGGCTTGATCAGATACCCGGCACCGCGCCGGGTGTGGATCATCGGCTCGCGTCCGGCGTCTATCTTCCGCCGCAGGTAGGAGATGTACAGCTCGACGACGTTCGCCTGGCCGCCGAAGTCGTACGACCACACCCGGTCGAGTATCTGCGCCTTGCTGAGCACGCGCCGCGGGTTGCGCATCAAGAAGCGCAGCAGCTCGAACTCGGTCGCGGTGAGGTGGATGCCCTCCCCGGCCCGCGACACCTCGTGGCTGTCCTCGTCGAGGGTGAGGTCACCGACGACCAGCACGGAGTCGGAACGCCGGTCGGCGGCACCGGAGCGCCGGATCAGGCCGCGCAGCCGCGCCACGACCTCTTCGAGGCTGAAGGGCTTGGTGACGTAGTCGTCGCCGCCCGCGGTCAGGCCGGCGATCCGGTCCTCGACCGCGTCCTTGGCCGTCAGGAACAGCACGGGTACGTCGGGCATGTCGCGCCGCAGCCGGCCGAGGACGGTGAGGCCGTCCATGTCGGGCAGCATCATGTCGAGAACGACGGCGTCGGGCCGGAACTCGCGCGCGGTCTGCACCGCACCCGTTCCGTCACCCGCGCTGCGGATCTGCCAGCCTTCGTAGCGAAGGGCCATGGACAGCAGCTCGGTGATCGACAGCTCGTCGTCCACCACAAGCACTCGGACGGGGCTCCCGTCCGGCCTCAGCAGTTCGGTGCGCCCCTGGGGCGAGGTCGTGGTCATAGCGGAAACCATGTCGGTGTCCTCTGAGAGCAAGCTTTCCGGAACCTGTGATTTTCCTGAGAAACTCACAGGCGCCTCTCAGGGAATTCCTGGGAATTCCGGCCCCGGGAAGCCGGAGGAGCAAGCGCGGAACCACTCCCCGCGGCACGCCGAACCCCTTCCCTACCTGCGGTTTCCGTAACCCCGCGGAGCGTTGGACCAGCTACCGGGAAGACCCGGAGGCCACCGAGGGGCATCCTGTGCGTCTCCTGGGCGAACCTGATCCGAAGTTACGCATCCCACTCCCGTACGCCCCGTTTGTCCCCACGGGCCGCCCCTTCTCACCTCGGACTCATGCCGATGTCAGGCCCTCCTCATCCGTATCCGCCAGAGCCCGAACAGCCGCGCCCGTTGTCGTGGCACACGGCCCGGAGCCAGTCGTCGCCGAGGTCCAGGCGCTCCAGGGCGTGCAGCTGGTGCACGTACGGATACGGGATGTTCGGGAAGGCCGAGCCGAGCAGGACGCGGTCGCCGAGGTCCGCCAGCCGGGGGAGTACGGGCCGGGGAAACGGGCTGATCCGCTCCGCGAAGTCGGTGAACGCCATGGTCGTGTCCAGCCGCACCTCTTCGTACCGCTCGGCGAGGCCGAGGAAGTCCTCGTACTCGGGCATCCCCACGTGCGCGACGATCAGCCGCAGCCTGGGTGCCGGGCCAGCACGCGCCCGATCGGCTCGGGCCCGGTGTGCCTGCCGGGCGCCGGCCCGGAACCGCAGTGGATCACCACGGGTGTTCCGGCCTCGGCGAGCAGCCCCCAGACCGGGTCGCAGAGTTCGTCTGCCGGGTCGTACGGCGTCCGGGCTCAGAACAGCTCGTCCTGCACCCCCGCCGCCTCCTTGAACTCCCGCACGGGGACGGTAAGTCCACCGCTCCCGACGGGTACCAGCTCCCACCCGGTCATCAGCCTGGTGTCCAGCACCACCACTCCCCGCCCGTCCTCGGCCGCGAGATGCAGATCGGGCCCGGCCGCCGCCACCAGCTCGCCTCCAACGACACCCCCGGCCGCCAGCTCGCTCACCGCACCCACGGCCGGCGCGAGCCCCGTCAGCCCGAACACCCCGGCGTGGTCGACGACTTGACAGGACGTCCGCTCCAGCGACTCGGGCCAGCCGCCCAGCCTCACCGCCCGGGCGTGCAGCGCCTCGACCTCGGCGGCTCGCTCCGCCGCCGACCCCGGCAGCGCGGCCCGCACCGCCCGCTTGCCGGCGTACGGAATCCGGTCCGGCACTCCGAGCGCGGCGCGCAGCAGCTCCTCCGTACGCCGGGCGGCCATCAGCGGGCCGACTCCCAGCCAGCTGAAGACGACGGCACCCTGCTCAAGCAGCCGCGCCGAGCCCCGCTCCAGCGCCGTGATGCCGACCTTGGTCATCCCGGGCCCGAACCACGCCAGATATACGCGATAGGGGCGTGGATCGTCCGCGATCGTGTCTGCGGCGACCGAGTGCGCCCGGTCCAGCCGCGCGCACTCCTCGCACCGCGCCCCCGTACTCCGCCCCGGCACTCCCGCCCGTATCGGACAGGCGTTGCCCCGCGCTCCCACACATGTCCGTACGCCCCCTTCCGTGACCCCGAAGGCCACCCTCTTCCCCCACGTCAGCGCACTACGACGCCCACCGTCCCACCGCAGCACGGGACCGTCCGCCGACCACCGCAGCCCCGAGCATCTCCACGCCTGTGCCATCCCTTGCGAGGGTAGGGGATACCACTGACAACACCCCTTCGGACGACAAAGGTCCAGGCGAGAGGGCGAGAGGGCGAGGCGATCAGCAAGTCAGACACGTTCCGGAACGACCTCGGCGACCTCGACGGCGATGCCCGTACCGCTCGCACCGCCGGCGACGCCCGTACTGCCCGCGCGCCACCCCCGCCCCCGCCCCGCCAGCCGGCACCCCACGCACCCGGGATGCCCCGCCCGCGCCGAGCGGTCCCGGGCCCGCATCCGCCACTCGCTCCGTGGCCGCACACCCGGTGGCTTGCCCCACCCGGCGAGATGCAGGGCAGCACCCGCCCGTCCGCATCCCGGCACACGGTGGTGGCGACCCGGTGCAGCCACCCGCGCCGAACGGCCTCCCCGCGCTCCACCACCCCGACGACCCGATCCTCTTCGTCCACCTGTTCGACGAGTTCCACGCGCCCCACCGGATCGGTCATGGGCGAACGGTGACACAGGAGGGGGCAGGAGAAGAAGCCGGAGACGAGTCCAGGTACGAGGCCGAACACAGGAGCGCGAACGAAAAAAAGGGGGGTCACCTCGTCGGCCGCCGCCACACCAGGGTGTACCTCCAGAAGAGCCGCCGCCGCACCCGGCACCCAGGCAGCACCCGGCGGGCCCCCCTCACCACCTCCGCGAACCCCGTCTCCGGCGCCCGCGTCCGCGCGGTCATGGCAACCGGCCGCTCCGCCGTCCGCCCCCGGTTCTTCACCCAGGCCATGACGACGTTCGCCGGAACGGCGACCATTCCCAGCAGGTGGTCGACGGGACTCTCGGCCCGGGCCACCCCCACCACGACCAGCGTCCCGCCGGGCGCCAGTTGCCGCCGGAAGAGGGCGAGCGCGTCGGCGTACGGAAGGTGGTGGACGACAGCGACGCAGGTGATGACGTCGTACGCACCGTCCGGACCCTCCGCCGGCGCGGTCATCGCGTCCACGGCGGAGAAGGTGACCGGGGCAGCCGGAGAGGCGGGTTCACGGGCGCGCGCCCGGTCGACGATCGCGGGGTCGGAGTCGACGCCGAGCACCGACGACGTACTCCGCCGGGCCAGCAGCCGCGCCAGGTCGCCGCTGCCGCAGCCGACGTCCAGGGCACGGCCGTACCGCCTCGGCAACTGCCGCATGATCCACGGGTGGTAGTGGGCGTTGTGGTCCCAGGGGTGGGTGGCATGGAACCGTTCGAGTGCGCGCAGAACAGACGGCGACAAGATCGTCATACCGCCATCCTGACGCGGACCGGGAACGCGGACAACGGTGCGGGGCCCCAGCGTGAACGATGGAGCCCTGCACCCGGAGAGCCCTCAGGGGGTCAACTGTTCTGCGGGGCCACCCGTCCGGCCGGTCAGGTAGGCGGCAACGGTGTAGGTGCCCTCCGTGTCGTGGACGACGGTCGTGTCCGACGCGTTGCCGCTCGTACCGATGAGCTGCACGTACGGCTCAGCCAGGGAAGGGCTGGGAGGGCGGACTTCGTCGATGTGCAGTGATCGCGGGCAGGCCTGCCTGAACACCGAAGGCCCCGGAGTGATCCGGGGCCTTCGACCGCTGCGCACACGGCGAAGTCCGTGCTGGGGTTGCTGTACTTCTCGGCCGTACCGCTCTGGACCGCTACGCGCCAGGAGCCCGGTACTGGACTTGCTCGGCTCTACGCAGGGCCGCCATCGTTTCATCGACGGTCAGGAGAACGGTCGTCTCGAACGAACTCAGCGCGCCACCTCCGCTGATCGCCAACGCGACCGCGGCCATGGACACGTTGTCCGGAGCTTCCCAGAGGCCGTAGCCGTCGTGCGTGCCGAAGGCGTACCAGAAGCCGTGAAGCTTCCCGCCGACGGACTCGATGTACGACTGAGCGGCCTGGGCGCGATCCTCCGGATGGCCGATCAGTCTCGCCCAAGTCTCCGGGGTGTAGCTGAACCTCGACAGGTAGAGCGGCATCATGTCTCCCTTTCGTTCCATCAAGGGATGCCCCCGCGGACGGGGAAGGCGTCGGCGGCGGCCCGCGTATCCCCCGAACGGCGGGAGACGACGACCGGCACGGCGACAGTCGGTGGCCGCCACAACCGACGGCAATCCGCCACGACGGCGGGTGCGCCGGACGTTCAGGCGCACGGGTGCCTCGCTGTACCCCCACCGACGTCGGCCACGTTGGACGACCAGATCGAGCAGCTCGGCGTTCTCGGCGAAGGCTCCGCCTCCGGCTGACATCAACCGTTGCCGTACTTCTCTGCTGTACGACCCGGAATCGCCAAAGGCCCCGGAGTGATCCGGGGCCTTTGACCTGTGTGCACTCGGCAGGATTCGAACCTGCAACCTTCTGATCCGTAGGATCGGGCAGGAGACTGCGAGGAGTGCCAGCAGCCTCCTGCCCTGATCGCTCGGGTTAGCGATCGTGCGTGTCTGTGTGCAGTCGTTGCCGTCAGAATGGCCGTCAACTTCAAGAGTCAGAGCCGCAGTGGCAGTCTCACATGGACAGAATCAGCACCGACCTCCTTGCTCGCCGCGAGCGTCTGCTACGCAGTCAGTCTCAGCTGGCTGAAGGTCCATGACCTCGATTGATGGCGTTTCGCTGCAGATCCCGGCTCACTGTTGACCGCCTCTGAGATGGCTGAGACACCCCTCCAAGGGGGGTGGTTGATACGAGAGTGCGAGTAGCCCCTGCACGCGGCGACCTAGACGGAAACGCCAGCAACCGCGACCATAGGTCCCTCGTGTGTTGGGGGCGGGCGGGGGCCCGATGGGGGAGGACGACACGCATGGACTGGACTGAGGCATACACCGTTGAGCAGACGGTCCTGCCAGCCACTGGATATGTGGTGTCCGACGACCAAACCCTGGGCATGGCTCCCACAATTCAGGAGCTGCTTACAGACTCGAAGGGCGTAGAAGAGGTTCGTAGGTCCCTAGAGTCGATTACCCGTACAGATTTTGATAAGACTCGCCTGGAAGCAATCCTACATTCGGAGAGCGAACCTGAGTCGTGGCGCGTCGGTGAAGCTCTCGCCGAGTATCACCTAGCATCTGAGTGCTTTTGCTTCTTCCCATGGCCATCTGGCCGGGATCTAAAAAATCCGGGCACGAGTTCGGGTGGCGTTGATTTGATCGGCTTTGAAATCAAACAGTCAGGGGAAACTGCTCTAGCTCTGGCTGAAGTTAAAACCAGTGAGCAAGAGAAGAGCCCACCCGATCTAATGCAAGGCCGACATGGCATGAAAGGGCAACTGGAGGGACTCCGATCGGGAGATAACCGGAAACTGTGGGCAATTAAATATCTAGGCATGCACGCACAAGGAAAGGACTGGTTTCAACATTTCCAGAAATCCATGGTAAGATATTTTGCCGACCCGACAGACGTCCGCCTATATGGGACACTGGTCCGAACGGTTAGCCCGAATGTTGCCGATCTGCGCGCACGAGCAAGATCTCTTGCCAAAGATTGTCCGAGTAAAACTAAGATTACACTCACGGCCATTTATGTGACTCCGCAAGGTATGGAGATCCTGGCAGGCGCTCAAGTCGCATGGGAGACCTCGCCATGACTGTAAGCATGGCAGCGTTTAGTGAGCTGTCAGAGCACTGGGCGATCGCAGCCCTAGGGCCCGACCGCATCCAGGCAGCTACTTTGACTGCGTCGCGACTCTATGTAGCTCGAAATGTGGGATCTTTCATTCATGGTCCACAGGTTGAGGAAAGTGACGACGAAATTGTCCGCCGCGCCGCTCTGGCCTACGAGATGGTCGCAGCAGAGGGAATCCCAAGTCTATTCCGTGCCCAACGCGGCGTAACGGATGAGCAAGCTAATATTTCTGAAGCAGCCGCTTACAAGGCGTTTGAGCTTCGCCGTAGCCTGCCACTCGAAGATACCGACCTTCGAGACTTTACATATCAGATTCTTCAGCTAGGGTCGCTCGCATATACAGCGGATCGATGGGCTGAATTCCGGGCTTGGCTCCGTGATCGGGATGTAACTCCGGAGCGTCTACCCCAGGTAGTTGAAGATTGGGAAGGAGAGATTCTCCGCACTCTGGCCGAAATCTGGATCCGACTACTGCGAAAAGAGGGTTGGGAAGACCTAACTGCGGTCTGTGAGTCCGTCGTTCGCCTGAGGGAGTTGCAAGAGGAAAAGGAGGAGGGATACCTAGCAGCCGCGCACAATGATGGATCCGCTAAACCGAAAGCGTGGCGGCTCATCAGCCTCTACCATTGGGCACGTTCTAGTGAGCTCTTGGCGCAATATCTGATGCAGGGGACTCCTGTTTCGATTCGCGCAGAACTGGACTACCACTTTGAAAGGGCAATCGAAGCAGCTGAAGCTTCTCTAGACGCAGCATCTGAGGTGACGCTTCGGTGGCTCCACCTATTGGCGACTCGCATGACGGCAGGATCCCTGTGGGCACTTGCTGCTGTCGGTGGAGAGACTCGCAGACTTGTGGAGGAAAAGACCAGGAATTCGCTGTTCGAATTTCTTCCTCCGCAGAGATCTGCTCTCCTAGAGCAGGGCCTCTTGGATCAGGCTGCTAGTGCTGTGGTTGTTGACCTTCCAACAAGCGCAGGAAAGACTGTCCTTGCAGAGTTCAAAATCGTGCAGGCTCTCGGGCAATTTCAGTTGGATCGCGGTTGGGTTGCCTACGTGGCCCCCACGCGTGCCCTCGTTTCCCAAATCACTCGCCGGCTACGCAAGGATCTCTCACCCCTGAATCTGCGTGTTGAGCAGCTGTCCGCCGCTGTTGAGCTTGATGATATTGAACAGCGCATGGTCACTGACGCGAGTGCGCCTTTTGACATCTTGGTGGCCACGCCAGAGAAACTACACTTGCTAATTCGGAATTCAGCAGTAGATCGGCCACTTTCTCTGCTAATCCTCGATGAAGCGCAAAACATTGAGGACAAGCAGCGTGGCGTAAGAATTGAATTGCTTCTTGCCACGGTCAAGCAAGATTGCCCCAGCGCAAACTTCCTTCTACTAATGCCGTATGTCCCTAACGCTGACGACTTGGCCAGATGGCTATCACCTGAGAGCGGACGGAGTATTAGCCTTGGATCTTCGGCTTGGCAGCCCAATGACAGGATGATCGGGCTTGTAAAAATTGCCGAGCCATCGGGGTCGAATCGGCGAGCCTGGACGCTTAACTACAAAACTCTACTAACAAGCGCTGACACTCTTGTTGTTGATCAACTTATGCAGGTGGGCAACACTGCACCATTCGATCTCACGCATTCCAAGGTAAAGAATAATCTCGGACTAATTGCAGCGGCTGGGGCACGCGCAATGTGTGCACGCGGCACAAGCATTGTTATGGCCAGCACCATCCCGAATGCCTGGTCTATCGCGCGGACGTTGAGTGAGAGTTTTACGGATCATGAAGTCTCTGAAAACATCGCACTGGTGCAGCGTTTTCTAGCCACCGAAGTAAGCCCGGATTTCGAGCTTATTGCATTGCTCAAATCCGGCATTGGTGTCCATCACGCTGGCCTTTCAGATGAAGCCCGCAGCATGATGGAATGGCTGGCCGAAATTGGCGAACTAAAGATTCTTGTGGCCACTACCGGAATCGCACAGGGGTTGAATTTCCCTGTTTCATCGCTATTCATCGCCAATAGGCAGATCCCATACAAAGACCACCAGGAAGAAATGCCTATGCGCAGCTTCTGGAACCTGGTTGGCCGAGCTGGGCGAGTAGACCACGACAGCATTGGCGTAGTCGGCCTTGCTTGCCGTGATAATGGATCAGATGAACTGGATATTTCGCGCTATGTGCAACATGCCGCTGGCTCACTCGCCTCACAATTGGTCACCCTCCTGAAGGACCTATCAGCTAGCGGATTGCTCCTTCAGCTTGACAACATGATTTACTCTGAGCAATGGACTGATTTTCGTAGCTACGTAGCTCATTTGTACAATCAGAGCACCTCTCTGGACGAGGTACTCTCTAAGTCCGAACTGCTCCTGCGTAACACTTTCGGCTATACCTCACTGTCTGAAGGAGGAGCAGCGGAGCAACAGCAAGGCCGTGCCCTACTTAAGGCCACGAGGGCCTATGCGCAAACTTTGGCCGAGCATCCCGAGAACGCACGGCTGGCCGATAGTACCGGTTTTGCGCCGGAATCCGTTCGATCGGCCCTAATCGAGCTTAGGCGCCTCGATGGCCCGCTCTCACTTGAGGACTGGAAGCCTCAGAGTCTTTTCAGGAATGGTCCTGACAGTTCCTTGCCCGAACTGATGGGCGTCCTCATGAAAGTGGACCAGGTTAAGGATGACATTGAGGCATTGGCCCCGGGAAGGGCAGATGGAGGGACAAGGGCTGCAGAGATCGCTGTTGACTGGGTAAACGGCGTCTCTATTAAAGAGATCGCGGAACGATATTTCCAGAGGACAGGGTCCGACGCTGCAACAAAATCTCTCTCTGAAGCATGCAAGCTGATCTACAAGAATTTGGCAACTGCCGGAACCTGGGGACTCTCCGCGCTGAGCAAAATGCCGACTTCCGGGCTTAACTTTGACGAGATGTCACCTGATGATGCTCGGCAGGTGAATTTGCTGGGTGCCATGCTATATCACGGTGTTTCCACCGAAGGGGGCGTCATCATGAGAATGGCTTCAGCCCCCCGTTCGGTCGCTGAATCGCTGGGTTCATCGTTGCTATCGCATTCGAATGAGCTTCCAAACGCCAGCCAGGCTCGTGAATTCCTAAGCTCTCTACCTGCATCTGAATGGGAGATCCACCGTCCAGCCGGAGCGGCCATGTCTGGTGAGGATTACCGGCGGGCTTGGCAGGTTTTGTCTGGGGAGCCACTGGCTGAGTAGGCAACCGCACTCTCGCGGTTGGGCCCTCCTGCTAGCCGACCAGCCGGCAGCTCCAGCCATTTCGTCACTCTGACGCGAACCTTACCTATCCCTGGTTAGAATCCCTTGCTGGTCTGAGATCCTGGAGACCGATCGAGAGGGGCCGCAGGTATGGAGTGGAAGACCCACGGTGAGCGACAGATCTACACGAACAAGTGGGTGAACCTGTGTCTGGTCGACGTCCAGCAGCCTGACGGGGCCCGGTGGGAGTACCACGTCGTTCGCCTCCGGCACCTGGCCGTGGCCGCCGTGGTCAACGACCGCCAGGAGGTGCTGATGATGTGGCGGCACCGCTTCATCACCGACTCGTGGGCCTGGGAGTTGCCCATGGGCCTGGTCGAGGAGGGTGAGTCTCCTGAGGAGGCGGCGGCCCGTGAAGTCCTGGAGGAGACGGGCTGGCGACCCGGTCCCATCAAGCCTCTGATCTACGCCGAGCCGGCCAATGGGATCACCGACTCGCAGCACCACGTCTTCCGTGCGGACGGCGCGACTTACGACAGCCCGCCAACCGAGAAGAACGAGTCCGACCGCATCGAGTGGATCCCCCTCAGCGAGGTGCGCGGAATGATCGACCGCCGCGAGATCGTGAGCAGCGGATCCCTCGTCGGCCTCCTGTACGTGCTCATGGACGAAGCGATCCGCTGAACGGTGGGAGGAGTTCCCGTAGCCGTGCCTCGAAGGCCAGGGCTACGGGCTCCCGCCTGTGCGGGGCCAACTGCTCGTAGAACTCGCGTAGATGGCCCGACACCCGCTCGGAGGACACCGCCGAAGCGGGCACCAGCGCTTGCGTGGCGGTGTGGCACGCCTGGGCAAGTTTCCCTTGGTCCAGTTGCGTACGGGCCAGCCAAAACGCGTGAAACGCCCGGCCGCGTTGGTTGGTGCTGTTCTCCCGCCGCAGAGCATCCGCGATCAAGGGCTCCGCTGTCGCGGCCTCCCCAAGTCTGCCGTGAGCAATGCCGGTGTCCACTATGAGCTTCAGCTCGTCGAAGTAGGTCACCCACGACGGATCCGGGTC
Source organism: Streptomyces sp. ADMS (assembly GCF_033441795.1). Classification (NCBI taxonomy): domain Bacteria; kingdom Bacillati; phylum Actinomycetota; class Actinomycetes; order Kitasatosporales; family Streptomycetaceae; genus Streptomyces; species Streptomyces sp. ADMS. The sequence continues at coordinate 58,210 of NZ_JAVFVX010000041.1, forward strand.
ATTCGCCTCGATCTGCTCGAAGTGACGGTGGGCTTCCCCGATCGCCCGGTGCGTGGAATCCCGGTTGCCGAGGGTGGCATGGGCGAAGGCCTCGCGCATGGATAGCATCGACATGACGCGCGGCGTGGTGCCGAGAGCTGGGCGAGCCTGGTCCTGAGCAGCGGTGACGAGTGCCAGAGAGTCCCCCGGCTTGTCCTGGTACGTGGCCTGCAAGCTCATGCAGGCCAGGACGTTGGCCATGAACTGACGGTCGTCGATCTCCTTGGCCAGTTGCAGGGCCTCGGTGAAGTACGCGCGGGCCTGGTTGTACTGGCGGGCGTCGAAGTAGGTCCAGCCGGTGAGGCGCGCCAACTCGGCCGCGATTCCGTACAGGCCGTTCTGGATCGACGGCGGTCGGCTCTCCTTCAACAGGCCGACGACATGCCGGAGCTGACCGACGATGGCCGGCCTCAGAGCCTCGCCGCCGTGCTGGTCGTCCCGGCGCCAGTAGTCCTCGATGGAGGATCGGAACGCGTCAAGTGTGGCTGTGCTGAGGCTCGTTCGAGTGGCCAGAGCCAGGATGCTGTCCACGTCCGGCCCCGGCAGAGACGCGGGGGTCGGCTGTGCTGGCTCCGGCGCTTGCGGTGCCTCGCGCTCGGTGACCACGAGAGCCTGGGGCGTCTCCCAGGGACGACGGGCAAGACCGAGCATGTGCCCTGGGATCCGCAAGCCGTCCGCGATGCGTTCGACGACGTCCATGTGCAGCAACTGACGTCTGCCAGCGATTACTTCACCGACTCGGCTAGGTGTCAGCTCGCATCGCCTGGCGATCATCGACGGGTAGATGCCCGCCTTGGTCTTGACCAGCCGGAAGACTCTGCCGAAGTCCCGTACCCGGCACGCGTTGATCATCTCGGGATCGGTGAGCAGCCTGGCAGGCAGTTCCTGCGGCCGGTCGGCGTCGGGCATCGGGCAAGCTCCCACACTGCGAGGGCTACGCAACGTCGCTGATTCTCTACTTCCCGCGATGTTACCCAAGTTGGGTAATCAGCCTGACCTTTTGGCGGAGCACCCCAATCGCGATGCTCGTGTGCATGGCGAGCAATCAGCAGACCAGACCAGGCATCGGTGAACTGGCCAAGGACAGCGTCAGGGACCGTATCGGCGTCGTCATGGGCGAGTGCGGGGGCCGTGTGCAGATGCGGCCGATCCGTGGCGGCCTGGAGTGGGATGCCATGCCGGACGACGTGGTGGCGCTCAGCGCGCGGGAGGAACTGAGCGCACGTCTGACCATCAAGAACGGCAACAGTCTGGGTGGGTTGTGATGCGCGCCATCGGCCGGTACGCGGGAGTCCTCTTCATCATCTGCATCAGCGGTTCGTGCGGCCTGGTGATCGGCGCGACCCTCGCTATCCGCCAGTAGACCGGCCGCCCCGGACGGGTGCCAGTTCCCCGGCTCCCCCGTCCCGTTCGGGGCCGGCCTCCAAACCTGCCCCCTGATCGTCTGCCAGAGCCCAGCTCGGCGATCAGGGCGGTATGCCCGTGCCACGCACCACCTCACACCGGGAGATTGCACATGACGGCAACGGCGAACGATCAGCGGACCGGTCGCGCGGTGGCTGGTGAGGAATTGTTCGAGAGCCTCGCCCACTTCGTGGTCATCCACAACGGGCAGTCGGCCGAGCGCGCGGAACGGATCGCGGACCAGGCGGTTGCGTTCCTGGTCACGGCGGCCACCGCCACGGTTCCCATGGTCCCGTCCGATGACGTGGACTTCGGCCTCCACGCGCTCATCCTGCACACGAAGGAGTACGCCGCGCTGTGCGAGCGGTACGCGGGCCGTTTCCTGCACCACAACCCGAAGCCGGGTGGAGGTGCCCGCGACGCGGAGATGGTCGCCGCCTCGGCCCGCGCCATGAAGGCGGCTGGGTTCATGGTCTTTGACGACCTGTGGACCGTGAACGGCGTGAATCTCGCGCAGTGCGACTCGGACTGTGGCCGACCGTACGGTCAGGCGTAGCACACGACAACAGCGACGCGGCCGGCCCCGAACTCGTGGTCGGCCGCGCTCGCCTGGAAGGAGAAGAGACGTTGCCCGCCCCAACAACCCCTGAACTGCCGATCGTGGTGCTCGACGCATTCATGCCCACGACTCAGCGCATGGTCATCAACCGTCGGGGCTCCACGGTCTGGGAGGTGGAGAGCCACCGGGGCCACTACGCCGTGAAGATCGGCTATCCGATCGAGGCTACGGCCGACTGGCCTGCCCAACCGTGGACCGCGCTCGCGCCCGCGCGCGAAGGTGCCGTTCTGCTTCGCCTCGGCGTCGAGGGGATCGCGTACGGCGAGTGGGAGCACGGCACGTGGAACTTCCAGCCGTGGCACGAGGGGCCGGACCTGTACCGGCTGTGGGAGCACTGCCGTAGGAAAGACTCGTCCATCGCACCGGACACGAGCGTGGCGCTGGAATGCGTCGAGGCGCTGGCCGAACTCCACGCCAAAGGCTGGGCACATGGCGATGTGCAGCCCGCCCACTTCATCATCGGGCCGCAACGAACACACCTCATCGACCTCGCCCTTGCCCACGGCGGTCATGTCCCCGAAGGGCACGACTTCCCGTTCCGCGGCTGCCTCGTCCACTACGAAGCACCGGAGATCGCGCGCAGCGTCCTCGACACCGGCGAAGCGGAGCCGACACAGGCAGCCGACGTCTACGCGCTCGGGGCCTCGCTGCTCATCTCCGCCACGGGCTGGCGGGCGGTCGAGTACCCGGACGACGCTCCGCGACCTGTGCAGCGAGAGGCAGTGGCCAACGGCCGACGTCGGCCCGTGAAAGTGCCCGGTGAACTGGGCGAATTGGTCGACGCGATGCTCAGTCATGCACCAGGGGATCGGCCCACCATGCCCGAGGTGGTCAAAGCCCTGACCTGATCCCGAAAACCGGTCCGCCTCGCGTCAGCAGAGCGCGCGGACGCCAACAACAAAAGACCGGACCACCCCTCAGCCTGGACAGCATTCCGGGTGGTCCGGTCGTGGAAGCCCTGATCAGGACCCCGGTGCCGATGGTACCGGGGCGGTCGGCGTGCTCGGATTCGGGTGCGGCGTCAACCCCCGTCAGCTGTTGTTGAGTTAGAGAGGGCGGCGGTTGAAGGCGGTCATTGGAATCGCAGTTCTGACCTGCACCACCGAAAGTGAGCCAGGACGGCGAGTGCGCCGAACAAGCACCCGTCACGTATGCCTCCAGCAACCCCGTACCGGCATCAGCCACGTTTCCCGGTTTCGAAACGACGGCCACCCGGACGGCGGGGTCGTGCGCGCTCGGGCTCGGCCTGCTCCTGGTCGTGGTCCTGGTGCTCGGGCTGGGCGAGTTGCTTCCTGGCCTGGCTGTCTGCCTTGGCGGTGCAGCGCGCTGAGTGGCCGGGGGCCGCCGCAGCGGTGGCGGAGACAGGGAGCGGCGGCGGCCCGTGGCCGCCAGCGCGCGCGGCACGCCGTAGGCGGGCCGCCTTGATCCAGTAAAGAAACTCTGAACAGCACCGATGGGCAGCGGTCGATCAACCTGGGAGAGGCACGGATGCCGTGGGCATGCCCCGACGGTTCGAGCAAGTGCGGCACGGAACGACGGCACGGCGGCAAGCGGGGAGCGATGATCGAGCACATACCGGACAACGAAATGGGGGCGACCAGCATTCAGGTCGGGGACACGGATCAAGTAGTCGCGCTGATCGAGGAGATGCGGGCCATGGTCGTTCGCCTCAGCAGGGAAACCAGGGAGTTGCGAGAGGAAGTGGCCCAGCTCAGGACTACGGCTTCGGCTGCTGAGCTGTCTTCAGTTCCTCTACCTCGCGCCGCAGTTCCTGATGATCAGCGCTGAGAGCACGGATCTCGTCACGTAGTGCGGTGAGTACTTCGGCAAGGGTGGTCCCGGCGACAGCGGCAGCTTCGGTGTCGTCGGGCCCGCTCTCCCCCTGCTCGGCCGGACCGGGCTTCTCGTCCCTGTTCGCCAAGTACCAAACCGGAGCGGTGTAGTTCGCCGAGGGCTCCCCGCCGGCATTGTGGTCCGCGACGAAGCTGCCCCGACCATGGATCGTGTAGATCAGGCCCTCGTCCCGCAGCACGTTGAGCGCGGACCTCGCGGTCATGTTGGCCACGCCGAAGCGTTCCTGTAGCTCGCGGATGGACGGCATCTGCTCGCCCGGCTTGATCCGCCCCTGCAAGATGTCGCGCCGAATCTCGTCGGCAGCGTGCTGATACGGCGGCCGGCGGTCCTGCTTGCTCTCTGGCGCGGGGCTCATGGCCCAAGAGTAGCGATTCTTAGCACCCCTAGCACACCCCACTGACATAGGTGGCCTATGTCAGTTGATAGCTAGCTCACCCGATTCACTTGACACTGCTAGGTCTGCTATGTTCAATGGAGAGTACGCCCCACCGCCCTGGTGGAGCGCAATCGAGAGGAATCAACTCCCATGGCACGCATCCGCGTTGGCCTGCTCCCCACCTCTTCGTTCATGGTCGGCACGTTGCCGGTGCCGAAGTACGCGGACCAGGAGAAGACGCAGTTCGCCACCGACCGTGAGACCGGCGCGAAGCTCTACACGATCACCCTCTTCTTCATGGAGGAGGACCGTGCCGAGGCTCTGAAGATCACCGTTCCGGAAACCGGTCTGCCCAACGGGCTCCGGCCCGGTGTCCCGGTCATGCCGGTGGAGCTGTTCGCCACTCCGTGGGCGCGCATCTTCAACGGCTCGCTCTCGGACGGCATCGCCTACCGCGCGGGCCGACTGGACCTGGTGGCCCCGGCCGCTGAGGCGGCGTGAGCGGCACCGCTTTCCGGTTCGGCGCTGAGCGCAGCTACCCGCTGCCTCACGCCGGGCCGGGTGCCCAGTTCACCGAATCACTCGTGACCTCGGTGGCGGCCCTGCTCGTCGCCTACGGCTTCCCCCGCCTCGACGCGTCGGCGGATCGGGCGGCCCTCGAATCGGCCCTTGCGGCCTTCCTCTACAACCCGTTGGAGAGTCACAGGTGAAGGATCCGAACACACCGGCGCAAGGGATCTTCGGTCACGTCCCGCTCGTCGTCGCCCTGGCGCTCGCCATGCTCGCCGGATGGGCGGCCTGGTGGATAGTCCGCTACGTTCGCGCCGATGCCATGACCAAGCAGTCCATACGACAGGCCATACGCGTGCGGTGGGGCTGGAAGCGGCTCGCACCGATGCTCAAGTTGTCGGCCACGGACAAGACCCCGACCGCGCTGGCGTCACTGGCGAACACGAACGGCAAGCCCATCAAGCCGCGCGTCCTCATCCCCGCCCTGAAGGTGAAGCACGACGCGTACGGAGTGATCGCGCGGGCTCAATGCCTGCCTGGCGTCGGGCTGGCGCAATTCCAGAAGGCGGCCCCGCACCTCGCGGACGCCTGGCGCTGCACACGGGTGGCGGTCACCCAGGACAAGCCTGGGCAGATCCTCATCCGGGGTGTGCGACTGGATCCGCTGAAGTTCCCCACGGAGCACCACCCCACAGGTGAGCCACCGGAGGAGACAGCACAGTGGGATCTGGGCCTCGACGAGTACGCGCAGCCCGTCTCCGTGAACCTCACGCAGGTACCCGGCGTGACCGTGGCCGGCCTTCCCGGCTTCGGCAAAACCAGCCTGATCAACCGGCTTCTCTCCGACTGGGCGCCCTCGCCCGCAGTCCAGTTCGCCTGCGCGGACGGCAAGGTGTCGGCTGCGTACGAAGGTGACTACTCCGACTGGGTTCAACGCATGTTCGCCTTCGTGGGCGATGACCTGGAAGAGGCCAACAAGCTGTTCCGGCAACTCGTAGAGCTGCGCCGCGCCCGGTCGGCATCGGTGCGCCAGGTACTCGGGGTGAAGTCCATGTGGGACATCGGTCCTTCCGAAAGCTGGCCCCTGGTCGTGCTGATCGTCGACGAAGCGCACACCTACTTCCGCGACCACAAGGGAAGCGACCAACAGACGAAAAAGCTGGCCGCACTCGCCGCCGAGAACGCCCGGCTCGTGGAAGACCTGGTGAAGAAGGGCCGGTCCGTGGGACTGCTCGTCATCCTCACCACTCAGAAATCCACGGGCGACGCGATACCCACCTTCATCCGCGACGTGTGCCCCGTGGGCCTGAGCTTCGCCCAGAAGACCGCCGAAGCCGCCGTGGCCGCGCTCGGTGACGAGATCCGGGAATGGCCGGACGCCAACCCCATCAACCTCCAGGACCCCACCTACGTCGGCGTCGCGTCGATGAACCACCAGTCGCAACCCGGCTTCACCCGCATTCGTACGCCCTACGTACCCGACGCGGAAGCGGCTCGCATCGCCGAAGAGACGGCGAACCTCACCATCGACCCATCGACCCTGCTGGCAGCCTTTATCGGCCCTCGCACGACGGACGTGGATCTCACGAAGCTCGACGCCTGAGCGGGTCGCCCCACCGCCTCGCACGTTCCCGACACCTCAGGAGAGGGGGTGAAAACTCATGACAGAAGACCGGATCACTCAGCGCACGATCACCGCCGTCATGATCGTCATTGCCGCGCTGGCGTTCGTCTTCTCCTTCGGCAACGTCTGGTCCCTCGCCCTCCGCCTCGGCGTCCCCGGCCCGATCGCACCGCTCATCGCCCCAATGGTGGACCTGTCCGTGGTCGGCCTCCTGGTCGCACTTCGCTACCTCTCCCTGCGCGGCTTTCCGGCCGAACAGATGACGGCCGCGACCCGCCTCATGCACTTCTCCGGACTACTGACCCTCGCCCTCAACGTCGCCGAACCGATCGTCACCGGACACTACGGCCGCGCCGCCGTCGACGCGGTGGCCCCGCTACTCCTCCTCGGCTGGGGCTCCGTCGGCCCGCAACTCCTCCGCGCCTTCCACACCGTTGCGCGCCCCGCCGTACCGGCTTCCCTGCCGGACGAGATCGAGTCAGAGCCTGAGACGGGCTCTGACGTATCCCGCCCTGCGGTGCCTCTCACCATTCCGGCCCCCGCACCGGCCCCCGCCGCTCCTCACGTGGCCCCGGCTCCTGCCTCGCCTGCGGTCAAGGTGCCTGAGCCGCTGCTGACCGAAGCACGCTCCATCGCCACGTCCCACCGCACCGAGCACGGCGAACCGATCACGGTGGCCCAGCTCAAGACGCGACTCGGGATCGGCCTGCCCATGGCCACCGCGCTTCACGCCGCTCTGTAGGGCCACACCCTTCCGCCGGCCGCTCCGCCACTTCCCACCACCGCCCGCCCCTGGGCCCGCCTTGCCATGCCTGCGGGCAGCAGCCCGAGCGCACTGAATCGCTGCTGCCCGCAGGGCCCACCCTCGTGCCAGAAGGGACACCCCGCCACCCATGCGCCGCCCCCTCGACCTGCGCCACGTCATCAGCCCCGGCCTGCGGGACCTGGTCGAACTGGCCAACACCGACGACTTCGACCGAGTCACCGAACAGGTCCGCGACCTTCGGGGCTGCACCAGCCCGGTCAACCTGCACGGCTGGACCATCACCACCGACCAGACCACCAACCAAGTGGTCCGCTCCTACCGCTCCGAGGACGAACCCACCGGCCGTCTCCTCACCACCTGCGGCAACCGCCGAGCCTCCCGCTGCCCCGCCTGCTCCCGCCTCTACGCCGCCGACACCTACCACCTGATCAAGGCCGGACTGTCCGGCGGCAAGAACGTCGCCGAAACCGTCCGCGACCACCCCCGCGCCTTCGTCACCCTCACCGCCCCCTCCTTCGGCCCCGTCCACAACCGCCCCACGACCGAATCGGGCAAGCCCCGCCCCTGCTCCTGCGGCGAAACCCACGCCCAGGACGCTCCCGAACTCGGCACCCCGCTGCGCCCGGCACGCTACGACTACAGCGGCGCCGTGCTGTGGAATGCCCACGCCGGGGCCCTGTGGGCACGCTTCACCACCTACCTGCGCCGCGCCCTCGCCGAGCACCTCGGCATGACACAGAAGGCACTCAACGCGGCTCTCCGTATCTCCTTCGCCAAAGTCGCCGAGTACCAACAGCGCGGCCTGGTCCACTTCCACGCGGTCGTCCGATTCGACGGTCCCGACGGCCACACCACCGCGCCCCCGGCCTGGGCCACCTTCGACGCCCTTCACGTGGCCGTCGGCCTGGCGGTCGAGCGTGCCCGACTCATCGTCGAATCGGACGCGGTCGGCGAACGCGTCATCCGGTGGGGCGACCGCTTCAAGGTGGATCAGATCTCGGCCTTGGGGGACGGCGAACTCACGGACGCCAAGGTCGCCGGATACGTCGCCAAGTACGCCACCAAGAACGCCGAGGGCGCGGGCACCGTGGACCGCACTCTCGTATGCCGTCCCTGTGCCGGACGCGGCTACGTACGCGGCCCCGACGGCTTCCGCGACCTGTGCAAGGACTGCGACGGCACCGGCCAAGCCGAACCCCTCACCAACCTCGCCGTCCAGCAGCACGCCCGGCAGATGATCCGCACCGCCTGGGCACTCGGCCACCTCCCCGAGTTCGCCCACCTCAAGCTCTGGAAGTGGGCCCACATGCTCGGCTTCCGCGGCCACTTCTCCAGCAAATCCCGCGCCTACTCGACCACCCTCGGCGCACTCCGCGACGTACGCCGTGCCTGGCGTACAGCTCAAGCCGAAGCCGCCCGCGTCCGAGCCGGCCTTCCGGTCGACGACGAGAACACCACCCTCGTCACCGCCTCCTCGTGGACCTACCTCAGCAGCGGCTACCGCCCCGGCGAGGAGCTCCTCGCCGCCCAGGTCCGCCACGACAGGGCCCACACCGAACGCCTCAAGCGAGAAGGGCTACTGCCTGCATGACGACGGCCGTACTCACCGTGGACCAGGTCGCCGAGCGTCTCGGCATCAGCCGCTGGAAGGTCCACGACCTGATCCGCTCCCGCGAACTCGCCTCCTTCAAGATCGGCCGCTGCCGACGCATCAGCGAAGCCGCCGTGGACGCCTACGTAACCCACCGCACCGAACAGGAAGCCGCCTGATGGCCACGCCGAAGAAGAACGCCAACAACGAGGGCACCATCTACCAGCGCAAGGACGGTCGTTGGGAAGGCAGTGCCTACGTACTGACGACGGACGGCACGTACAAGCGGCGCAGCGTCTACGGCAAGACCTGGGACGAAGCACACGAGAAGCTGACCAAGCTCAAGGCCGACTCCCTGAGCGGTCTCCCGATAGCCACCAGCAAGATGACGCTGAGCGAGTATCTGGCGTACTGGCTGGCGAACATCGCCAAGGGCAAGGTCCGCCGGACGACCTACGTCAACTACGAGTCCCTCGTCCGCAACTACGTCACCTCGGAGTTCGGCAAGAAGAAGCTGACCCGGCTTACCGCCCGAGACATCCGCGCGTTCCTCACCAAGACGGCGGCCACCTGCCAGTGCTGCGCCCAGGGCAAGGACAAGAACCGCCCGGAGCACAAGCAGCGCTGCTGCGCCCTCGGCAAGTGCTGCAAGAAGCTCCCCTCAGATCGGACCGTCCGCTTCCTGCTCGTGATCCTGCGCGCCGCTATCCAGCACGCCGTACGTGAGGACGAACTGCCGCGCAACGTGGCCCGGAACGTGGAGCTGAGCATGGGAACGAAGCGCGAGATCGAACCGCTCACGGCCAAGGAGGGGCGTCAGCTCCTGATGGCGGCCCGTGACAACCGGCTGTGGGCCGCGTACGAGCTGGCGGTCCGCATCGGCCTGCGGCGCGGTGAACTGCTGGGCCTGCGCTGGTCGGACCTGGATCTCTACGAAGGAGTACTCACCGTCCGGCAGGCGCTCCAACGGGTCGGCGGCGAACTGCTGATCGTCGCACCGAAGACCCAGCGCTCGGCCCGCCGCGTGGCCCTGCCTGCTGAGTGTGTGACGGCGCTTCGCGCTCAGCGGGCCCAGCAGATCGCTGACAAGAAGGCGGCGGGTGACAGTTGGAAGGGGACTGGCCATGATCTCGTCTTCACCACGAAGAACGGGACACCGATCGAGCCGCGCAACATGAACCGCTCCTTCGAAGCGCTGAGCGTCCGCGCCGGCGTCCGCAAGGTCCGCTTGTAAGGTCGGCCTGAGGCGCGGTTCTGGCCTTGCGACCAGCCCGTTTC